>CALXYI010000041.1 GCA_944392935.1 uncultured Spirochaetaceae bacterium | reverse complement strand
GTAAGAGATGTTAGGGCTTATCGGCAAAAAAGTTGGAATGACACAGGTGTTTGATGCCAATGGCAGACTTACCCCTGTGACTGTTATCAAGATAGAGGACAACGTAGTCATCGCAAACAGGACCGAGGAGAAGAACGGCTATTCAGCAGCTGTGCTTGGCACTGGCAACAGGAAGAAGAGCCAGACGACAAAGCCGTTCGCAGGACAGTTCAAGGACATCACTGAGCCTCGTCAGACAGTGATGGAGTTCAGGGACTATGACAGCGAGGTCAAGGTCGGTGACGTTCTGGGTGTGGATCTCTTCAAGGATGTCGCATTCGTCGATGTCACGGGTACATCCAAGGGTAAGGGCTATCAGGGCGGCATGAAGCGCTATGGCTTCGGCGGCGGAAGGGCTACCCATGGTTCCAAGTTCCACAGGGATCTTGGCGGTACGGCTATGTCATCGACACCGTCACACACATTCAAGGGACACCGCATGGCAGGTCACATGGGCAATGTGAAGACAACTGTACTTAATCTTAAGGTTGTCGCAGTCGACAGCGAGATGCAGGTTCTTATGGTAAAGGGCGCTATTCCCGGACCGGCTCAGAGCACTGTAGTCGTGAGAAAAGCGGTAAAGAAGTAAGAGGCAGGATATGGAACAGAAAGTATTTTCCATCGAAGGAAAGGAAACCGGGACGATCGAGCTCTCTGATGCCGTATTCAATGTGAAGGTATCAACGGGTTCGATATACCATGCCATAAGGAATGAGCTTGCTAACCGCCGCGTAGGTACGGCATGCACCAAGACGCGCGCAGAGGTGAACTACAGCAACACCAAGCCTTACAAGCAGAAGGGAACCGGAAACGCAAGGCGCGGAGACAAGAAGTCCCCGATCACCGTCGGTGGCGGCACGATCTTCGGACCGAAGCCGAGGGATTACTCCTATTCGCTCCCGAAGAAGGTCAAGAGGCTTGCCATGAAGAGCCTTCTTACGCTCGGCGTTCAGGAGGAGAGGCTGGTCGTTGTCGATGATTTCACCAGCGAGCAGGGCAAGACGAAGGATATCGTCAGCATCGTGAAGGCATTCGGCGTGGATAAGGAGCGCACACTCATCATCATGAAGGATGATGACTGCATGATCCGCCGCGCGGCAAGGAACATCCCGAATGTGCACGTGCAGGCATATGACAAGCTCTCAGCAAAAGAGCTCCTCTATGGGAAGAAGATCCTGATGCTCAAGGGCGCAGCTTCTAATCTCAATAGCTTCTATGGTGAGAGATAAGGAGACGAGAGATGAGAGCAGATAGAGTTATCATTGCACCGATTCTCAGCGAGAAGTCGAACCTCGCACGCGAGGCAGAATGCAGGAAGTATACCTTCCGTGTCGATCCCGCAGCCAACAAGTTCGAGATCATGGCAGCTGTGAAGGAAGCATTCGGCGTAGAGTGCATCAAGTGCAACGTGATGAATGTCGGCGGCAAGCCGAAGTTCTCCAGGGGCAAGGGCGGATATATCAAGGGATACACCCCTTCCTGGAAGAAAGCGATAGTTACCCTGGCCAAGGGACAGTCGATCCAGGCCATCGAGGGTGTATGAGGAGATAAGGAAAGATGGCTCTTAAGACATATAAACCAAATACTCCTGGACTCCGCCAGAGGATCGTCCTTGTACGCTCCGAGGTCACGGCAGACAAGCCGGAGAAGTCCCTCACGACAAAGCTCCACAGGCGTGCAGGCCGCGATGATTTCGGCCGCGTAAGCGTACGCCGCCGCGGCGGTGGCCATAAGAGGGCATACAGGATCATCGATTTCCGCCGTGACAAGTACGGCGTGCCCGGAGTGGTGAGGACAATCGAGTACGATCCGAACAGAAGCGTCAATATCGCTCTTGTGTTCTATAAGGACGGCGAGAAGCGCTATATCCTCGCACCGAAGGGTGTGACGGTCGGAACGACCGTGGTATCCGGGCCTACGGCTCCGCTTACGGCAGGCAATGCGCTTCCTCTCAAGAACATCCCGCTCGGCATGAATGTGCACAACGTTGAGCTTACGCTTGGACGCGGTGGGCAGCTCGTGCGCTCTGCAGGCCTCAGTGCGGCAGTTGTCGCCAAGGAAGGCGATTACGTGACGCTCCGCCTGCCTTCAGGCGAGATGAGGATGGTCTTCGGTGAGTGCTATGCCACGATCGGCGTGCTCGGCAACGAGGATCACATGAACATCTCCCTCGGAAAGGCCGGTGCCTCAAGGCATCTGGGCAGAAGGCCGAAGGTGAGAGGTGTCGTCATGAACCCGATCGATCATCCGCATGGTGGTGGTGAGGGCAAGACAGCTGCAGGACGCCATCCTGTGACGCCGTGGGGCAAGCCGACCAAGGGCGGCAAGACCCGTTCGAAGAAGAAGCCGTCCAACAGCTTCATCGTGAAGAGACGCAAGTAGTAGGAGTAGGAAAGTGGCAAGGTCAATCAAGAAAGGTCCTTTTATCGAAGCTAAGCTCCTTAAGAGGGTCATGGAATCCAACAAGACTGGTCAGAAGCAGATGATCAAGACCTACTCGCGTAGCTCTACGATCATCCCGGAGATGGTTGGGCAGACAATCTCCGTTTATAACGGAAAGACATGGGTCCCTGTCTACGTGACAGAGAATCTGGTAGGGCACAAGCTCGGTGAGTTCGCACCTACCCGCATTTTCCGCGGTCACGCATCTGACAAGGCGGCTAAGTAAAAGGTTGAAGTGATGGAAACTAAGAAAGGTTATAAAGCAGTTGCCAAGTATCTTCTGGTCTCTCCTTCCAAGGTACGCCCGGTAGCGGATCTCGTCCGTGGCAAGGGATACACGGAGGCTGTGGCTATACTCGAGGCAATGCCGCAGAAGGGTGCAAGGCTCATCCTCAAGGTTCTTAAGTCCGCTGGTGCCAATGCACTTAGCCAGAATAGGATGATGGATGAGGATTCCCTCTATGTCGCAGGTCTTAAGATCGATGACGGTCCGAGGCTCAAGAGAGTATGGCCGCGCTCCCATGGAAAGCGCGACATCCTCCTCAGAAGGATGTCTCATATCACTGTCGTAGTAGATGAGAAGGTGGGAAGATAATGGGCCAGAAAGTTAATCCAGTCGGACTTAGATTAGGTGTGAACAAGACTTGGGAGTCCAAGTGGTATGTCGATCCCAGGGAGTACAAGGAGACTCTCCACGAGGACCTCAGGCTGAGGAAGGCTCTTCTTGCAGCTCCGGAGGTGAGCGGTGCGGAGATCAGCGATGTGGAGATCATCCGCAAGCCAGGCCGCATCACGCTCGTAGTCGGCACGGCACGCCCGGGCATCATCATCGGTGCGAAGGGTGCCAATGTCGAGAAGCTCTGCGAGAAGATGCAGAAGCTCACGGAGAAGAAGGTCCAGATCAAGATCAGGGAGATCAAGAAGGCAGAATGCGACGCTTCGCTCATCGCACAGAGCATCGCACGCCAGCTTGAGGGACGCGGTGCTTTCAGGCGCGCTCTCAAGAATGCGATCTCCAGGGCCATGAACGGTGGTGTGCAGGGTATCAAGATCCAGTGCTCGGGCCGTCTCGGCGGTGCTGAGATGAAGAGGACTGAGTGGATGAAGGAAGGCCGCGTGCCTCTCCATACGCTCCGTGCCGATATCGACTATGGTACAGCCACTGCGAATACGACATTCGGCTGCATCGGCGTCAAGGTATGGGTCTTCAATGGCGAGATCTATGACAATGGCAAGGCCGAGGATGAGACTGTCGGTACTCTGGTGAAGAAGAAGACAGCTGAGACAGCTGAGGCAAGGAGCTGAGGAAATGCTTAGTCCTAAGAGAATAAAGTTCAGGAAGAAGCAGCGCGGTGAGCGCCACGGCGTTGCACACAGAGGTAATTCGCTGGCATTCGGCGAGTACGGTCTTATGGCTACCGAGCCGAGGTGGATCACGAACCGCCAGATCGAGGCTGCCCGTGTTGCCATGACGCGTCACGTGAAGCGCGGTGGAAAGGTGTGGATCCGCATCTACCCCGACATGCCGTATACGAAGAAGCCTGCTGAGACAAGGCAGGGAAATGGAAAGGGAAGTCCTGAGGGATGGGTCGCAGTCGTGAAGACAGGAGCCATCATGTTCGAGATGGGAGGCGTCGATGAGCAGCTTGCGAGAGAGGCTCTTGAGCTTGCGGCTTCAAAGCTTCCGATCAAGACAAGGTTCGTCGTCCGCTCGGATATGGAGTGAGTTGAGTTATGAAGAAGTCGTATAGGAATCTCAGCTATAAGGAGCTGGAGGCAGAGCGCGCAAAGCTCAGGAAGCAGATGATCGATCTCAGGCTGCAGAAGGTTCTCGGTCACCTCGACAATCCGATGCTGCTCAGGACAACCAGAAGGGATATCGCGCGTCTCAATACACGCATCCACGCAGTGGACATCGGTATTGCAAAGAGCTCGGATAAGTGAGAGAGGCACGGGAAATGGAAGCAAACAAGAAGAAAATGACAGGCTTGGTAGTGAGTGACAAGATGGATAAGACCATCGTAGTCGCGATCGCGAACAGGACCCTTCATCCGATCTACAAGAAGTACGTGGTCTCCACGAAGAAGGTCAAGGCTCACGACGAGAAGAACGAAGCCCATATCGGTGATACCGTCCGTGTCGTCGAGTGCCGCCACCTTTCCAAGGACAAGTGCTGGAGACTCGAAGAGATCGTCGAGAAGGCACGCTAAAGGAGATTCGCCATGATACAGATGCAGACTTATCTTAATGTCGCTGACAACAGCGGTGCAAAGCGTGTGCAGTGCATCAAGGTTCTCGGTGGCAGCCACAGATACGTAGCCGGCGTAGGCGACATCATCGTAGTGGCAGTCAAGGACGCTCTCCCGAACGGAGCCATCAAGAAGGGCGATGTTTTCAAGGCAGTTGTTGTCCGCACAAAGAAGGAATACCGCAGACCTGACGGTACCTATATCAGGTTCGATGACAATGCTTGCGTAGTCATCGATGCCAACAATAACCCGCGCGGAAAGCGCATCTTCGGACCAGTCGCGAGAGAGCTTCGCGAGAACTACATGAAGATCGTTTCCCTTGCGCCGGAAGTGTTGTAGGAGTTTTGAGATGAGACTGAAGAAGAATGACACAGTCAGGATCATTGCCGGAAAGGATAAGGGCCTTACAGGCAAGATCATCAAGATCGACCCCAAGAGCGAGAGGGTCATTGTCCAGGGTGCCAACATGGTCTCGAAGGCCATGAAGAAGAGGAATGCCCAGGACAAGGGCGGAATCATTGAGATCGAGGCTCCGATCCACGTTTCCAACGTGCAGCTTGTCTCCAAGGACAAGGTCTCAAGGGTCGGATACAGGATCGAGAACGGAAAGAAGATCCGTTACGCGAAGAAGACAGGAGAGGTGCTCTGAGATGGCAGAAGAGAAGTTTATCCCGAATTTCAGGAAGAAGTATCTTGAGACAGTTGCACCTCAGCTCATGAAGGATTTCGCCTTCAAGTCGCCGATGCAGATCCCGAAGATCGAGAAGATCACGGTATCGGTCGGAGTAGGCGAGGCTACAACCAACAAGAAGCTCCTTGATGCAGCAGTCAAGGAACTCGAGCAGATCACAGGACAGCATGTCGTTAAGACGAAGGCAAGGAAGTCCATCGCCAACTTCAAGGTCCGTGAGGGACAGGAGATCGGTGCCATGGTCACGCTCCGCGGAGATAACATGTGGTATTTCCTCGAGCGCCTCATCTGCATCGCGCTTCCCCGCGTCAAGGACTTCAGGGGTGTCAACCCGAATGCTTTCGATGGTCATGGGAACTACTCTCTCGGAATCACCGAGCAGATCATCTTCCCCGAGATTGACTACGACAAGATCGAGAGGATCAGCGGCCTCAATGTCGCTATCGTGACGACTGCACAGACCGATGAGCAGGGCTATGCTCTCCTCAAGGCAATCGGCATGCCGTTCGCTGCAAAGTAAGGAGCTTATAGATGGCAAAGACGTCACTTATAGTAAAGTCGAAGAAGGAGCCCAAGTTCTCCACACGCAGGTACAACCGCTGCAGGATCTGCGGACGCCCGCGTGGATATATGCGCCAGTTTGATATGTGCAGGATCTGCTTCAGGAAGCTGGCTAGCGAAGGCCAGATCCCTGGCGTAACGAAGTCGAGCTGGTAGGAGTGAAGTATGGCAGTTAGTGATCCAATTGCAGATATGCTGACTAAGATCAGGAATGCTAGTCAGGCAAAGCATGAGAAAGTGGATGTGAGCGCTTCCAATCTTAAGCTTCAGATCATCAAGATCCTTAAGAACGAGGGCTTCATCAAGAATTTCAAGAAGGTCACGAAGGACGATGCTGTTTACATCCGCATCTTCCTTAAGTACGGCGACGATCAGTCACCTGTGCTCCATGGCCTGAAGCGTATCTCCACGCCTGGCCGCCGTGTCTACTGCGGCTACAAGGACATGCCGTCCGTCTACAACGGAATCGGTGTCGTGGTTGTCTCTTCCTCGACAGGTGTCATCACCGGCAAGAAGGCCAAGGAGGCCAAGGTCGGCGGTGAGCTTATCTGCTCGATCTGGTAAGGAGTGCTGAGATGTCCAGAATAGGAAAGCTTCCGGTTCAGATCCCGGAGAAGGTAGAAGTCAAGGTTGATAACGGCCACGTCGCGGTGACAGGCCCCAAGGGATCCCTTGAGATCCAGACAAGGCCCGAAGTCACGGTTGAGGTCCAGGGAAACGAGGTAGTCGTCACGAGGAAGAACGATGAGAAGCTCTCAAAGAGCTATCATGGTCTCTACCGCCAGCTGATCCGCAACATGATCGAAGGCGTGTCGAAGGGATTCCAGAAGGTCCTCCTCATAAACGGAGTAGGCTACAGGGCAGAGCTCAAGGACAATATCCTCACGCTCAACCTCGGATACTCAATGCCTATCGAGTACATCATCCCGGAGGGGATAGCGATCACGGCAGATGGTCCTGCGAAGCTCACCATCAGCGGTATCAGCAAGGAGAAGGTCGGCAAGTGCGCGGCCGAGATCCGCTCTCTCAGGGGACCTGAGCCGTACAAGGGCAAGGGTATCAAGTACGAAGACGAGACTATCCGCCGCAAGGTCGGTAAGTCCGGTGGCAAGAAATAAGGCGGTTTAGGTATATGAACAGAATGATCGATAAGAACAGAAGGCATGCCAAGAGGAAGGCCCACATCAGGAAGAGGATCTCCGGCACGGCCTCAAGACCGAGAATGACTGTTTTCAGGAGCAACTACCATATGTATGTCCAGATCATCGATGATACAGTGGGGCATACACTGGTCTCTGCCTCTACCGTTGAAGCCGATCTGAGGAACCTCAGGAACACTGTCGCGGATGCCGAGAAGCTCGGCGAGATCGCTGGAAAGAGGCTTCTTGAGAAGAATATCGATTCAGTGGTATTCGACCGCAATGGCTATCTCTATCACGGAATCGTGAAGAGCATTGCCGACGGCGCAAGGAAAGCCGGTATAAAGTTCTAGGAGAGCGGTATGGAAAAGGGAAAAGACAGAGAAGTAAAGGATGGATGCATCGAGAAGCTCGTCAAGCTCAACCGCGTCGCCAAGGTCGTCAAGGGCGGTAGGAGATTCTCATTCTCCGCTCTCGTGGTCGTCGGCTATGGCGATGGCAGGGTAGGCTACGGCTTCGGAAAGGCAAACGACGTCACCGATGCCATCAGGAAGGCAACCGATAAGGCCAAGGCCCATCTGATCACAGTGCCTCTCAAGGGATCGACGATCCCCCACGATATCACCGGGAAGTTCAAGAGCGCTTCCGTCCTCCTCAGGCCGGCAGTGCCTGGAACGGGCGTCAAGGCCGGCGGTGCTGTCCGCCTCGTCTGCGATGCCGCAGGAATCAGGGACATCCTTTCGAAGTCCCTCGGCTCCAGGAACGGCATCAATACGGTCAAGGCGACATTCGATGCTCTCGAGCATATGTATGATGCAGCTGCGGTTGCCAGGAACAGGGGCAAGACCCTGAAGGAAATGTGGAGTTAAGCATGGCACAGATCAAGATCACACTCGTAAAGGGGCTCGCAGGAACCCTTCCGGTCCAGAGGAAGACCATCAAGGCCCTTGGGCTCGGTAAGATCTCCAGCTCCGTAATCCGTGAAAAGGATCCTGTCAGTCTTGGCATGGTCCGCACAGTCTCACACCTTGTAAAGGTTGAGGAGGTCCAGTAATGGCACAGATTGTTAGGCCTGCGGGTGCAGTAACCCGCAAGAACATAGTAGGACGCGGCAATGGTTCGGGCATCGGACGCTCCTCAAGGCGCGGCCATGACGGCCAGAACAGCCGCTCCGGCGGTGGGGTGCGCCTTGGATTCGAAGGCGGCCAGATGCCTCTCTACAGGCGCATCGCAAGGCGTGGATTCTCCAACTGCCCGTTCAAGGTAGAGCATCAGGCTATCTCCCTTGCAGTGCTTGATGCGTCCTATGCCGATGGCGAGACAGTATCCGACGAGACACTTCGCGCAAAGGGGCTCATCAAGGGAACCGACATAGCTAAGATCCTTGCCGATGGCGAGATCACGAAGCGCCTCGTAATCGAAGGAGTCAAGGCCTCCGCCTCGGCTCAGGAGAAGATCAAGGCCGCAGGCGGCGAGATCAGGTAAGAAGGGCGGACATGGCAAACACTCTGGTAGAAATGTTCAGAATGAAGGACATCAGGAAGAAGATCCTCTACACCCTCGGCATCCTTGCGGTGACGAGGATAGGGGCAGCCCTTCCTATCCCTGGTGTCAATCCGGGCGCTGTGCTCAGCTATTTCGAGGCCAACTCGAATTCCTTCACAGAGTACCTGAACTTCTTCTCCGGCGGTGCCTTCGCGAATTTCTCGATTCTCATGCTCGGGGTGATGCCATACATCAGCACGCAGATCATCATGCAGCTGCTGATGCTCGTCATCCCGTCGCTGAAGAAGCTTGCGCAGGATCCGCAGGGGTCTAAGAAGGTCCAGCAGTATACCCGCTATGCTTCCATCGCAGTCGCAGCGATCCAGTCGCTGGCAGCTTCGATGTATGCACAGAGCATCCCGGGAGCGCTCGCTATCGGACGCGTACCGTTCACGATCGTATCGATTATCACGGTGACCGCGGGCTCAATGCTCATGGTATGGCTTGGTGAGAAGATCACGAAGAACGGCGTCGGAAACGGCATATCGCTGATGATCTTCGCTGGTATCGTTGCACGTATCCCGTCTGCTTCGTATACGATGGTGACAAGCGTGGCCCACGGGCTCATGAATCCGATCGCCATCATCGTCGTCGTCATCATGTTCTTCTTCGTCGTCGCGCTTGTCGTGTATGAGGAGAAGGGACAGAGGAAGCTGCCGGTGCAGTATGCCCGCCGTGTCGTCGGAAGGAAGATGTACGGTTCCCAGAACTCGTTCATCCCCTTCAAGATCAACCCGTCAGGCGTCATCCCGGTCATCTTCGCCTCTACGCTGCTTTCGTTCCCTCTCCAGCTGGGATACAATTCATCGATCGGCTGGCTCAGGGCGGTGGCAGAGTTCCTCAATCCGCAGGGAGTTCCGTATCTCATCATATACACCCTGCTGATCATCGCGTTTGCGTTCTTCTATACGCAGGTGACGCTCAACCCGATTGAGATGGCGAAGAATATCCGCGACAACGGAGGTTCCATTCCTGGGGTAAGGAACGAGAAGCTTGAGGAATACCTTACGAAGGTGCTTAACCGCATAGTCCTTCCGGGTGCTATCTTCCTCGCATTCATAGCGCTGATACCGACGCTGATACAGAAGTTCTTCTCATTCCCCTCGAATGTTGCTATGCTGTTCGGCGGCACATCTCTCATCATTCTTGTTGGTGTTGACCTCGAGACAATGAGACAGCTTGACGCACTGATGAAGATGCATCATCACGATGGCTTCGTCGATGCAAGGAAGCGCAGATTCAAGAAATTCTGATAGGAGTTCGGAAATGAAAGTCAGAGCTAGTGTGAAACCTATTTGCGACAAGTGCAAAGTCATCAGACGTGCTGGGGTTGTGCGCATCATCTGCGAGAACCCGAAGCACAAGCAGAGACAGAAATAACAGGAGGCCAGGATGGCACGTATAGCAGGTGTTGATCTGCCGAACAAGGCAGTTAAGATCGCACTGACATATATCTACGGAATCGGAAGAGTATCCGCGATGGAGATCTGTCAGAAGACGAATATCGACCCGGATGTCAGGATCAACTCCCTTTCCAGCGACGACCTTGCCCTTCTCAGGAAGGTCATCGAGGAAGAGTATAAGATCGAAGGACATCTCCGCACTGAGGTTGCCCTCAACATCAAGAGACTGATGGATATCGGCTGCTACAGAGGACTCAGGCACAGGAAGGGACTCCCCGTAAGAGGGCAGAGGACCAAGACCAATGCCAGGACCAGGAAGGGCAAGAAGAAGACCGTCGCCAACAAGAAGAAGTAAGGGCAGGTGAGAAGAAATGGCTAATGTGAAGAAGAAGACAAAGAAGACCGTACTTGAGGGGAATGTCTATATCCAGGCAACCTTCAACAACACGATCATCACGGTTACGGACCTTGCTGGCAACGCCGTTTCATGGGCATCCGCCGGTATGCTCGGTTTCCGCGGTGCAAAGAAATCCACTCCCTATGCAGCTCAGACGACATGTGAGACTGCAGCCAAGAAGGCTATGGATTTCGGCCTGAGGGAAGTCAATGTATTCGTCAAGGGACCAGGTGTCGGCCGCGAGAGCGCTATCAGGACGCTCGGTGTGCTTGGACTCAAGGTCCGCACGATCAGAGACGTCACCCCGATTCCGCACAATGGATGCAGGCCGCGCAAGACACGCCGTGTCTGATTGATTCCGGCTCTAAGAGCTGCAACAGAAATAAGGAGCGATAATGGCTAGAAAAAATCTTCTCAAGGGATTCAAGAGACCTTCGGGAATCATCTCTGATCACACTGTCTCGACAGCAGACTACGGCAAGTTCGTTGCATATCCTTTCGAAAGGGGCTTCGGAACGACGGTCGGCAATACGCTCCGCCGCGTCCTCCTGTCCTCTATCCAGGGCTATGCCGTAACGGCCATCCGCTTCACGACATTCGGTGCAACCGAGGCACGTGAGGCCCATATGGTCACGTCGGAGTTCGAGCCGCTGCGCGGTGTGAAGGAAGATATCAGCGATATCATAGCAGCCATTAAGAAACTGCAGATCTCAATGCCTGACGACTGCGAGGGCACTGTCATCATCATCCCCTGCAAGGGCCCCGGTGTCATAACAGGGAAGGATTTCGAGCGTGATCAGGTTACGGTGACGAACCCGGATCTCCCGATCTTCACGATGATGGATGACTGCGACCTCGAGATGGAGGTCCAGATCGACCTTGGAAGGGGCTATGTTCCTTCCGAGCTCAACGAGAAGTACTCCGAGGAGCCGGGTACGATTGCGATCGACGCATTCTATTCGCCGGTCAAGAGGGTCCGCTATTCCATCGAGCCGACAAGGGTCGGACAGAGAAACGATTATGAGAAGCTCACACTTGAGATCTTCACTGATGGCACCATAACCCCGGAGAATGCCCTGGGTGAGGCCGCGAAGATCATAAAGGAGCATTTCACGATCTTCATCAACTTCGATGAGGGGCAGGTATGCACCACTGAGGAGGTGGATGAGGAGGAAGAGAGGATCAGGAAGCTTCTTGATACTCCCGTGGAAGAGCTTGAGCTCACCGTGCGTTCCTCCAACTGCCTGAAGAATGCGGGCATCAAGACAATCGGGGATCTTGCAAGGAAGACTGAGGACGAAATCGCTAAGACAAGGAACTTCGGCAAGAAGTCCCTCTCTGAGATCAAGGATAAGCTCAGGGAGTGGGGCCTTACTCTCGGCATGACTGACTTCAGTGTATTAAAGACGTCTATCAAAGTTCCAGAGAACAAGGAAGTAGAGAACAATGAAGCATAGGATTGGTTTCAATGCGCTTTCCCGCAAATCCAGCGAACGCAAGGCGCTGAAGCGCAACATGGTCACATCCCTCTTCAGATATGAGAGGATCGAGACCACGAAGGCAAAGGCTCTTGAAGTGCGGAAGATGGCTGAGAAGATGATAACAAGGGCAAAGGTTGATTCGGTCCACAACCGCCGCATCATCGCCCGCGATGTCTATGACGAAGCTGTCGTGAACAAGCTCTTCAAGGAGATCGGACCTCTCTTCGCAGAGAGAAAAGGTGGTTACACCAGAATCCTCAAGACAGGAAACAGGCTTGGGGATGCTGCCGAGATGGTGATCCTCGAGCTCGTCGAGAAGACGAAGAAGGAGGAGAAGGCAGAGAAGAAGGCCAAGAAGGCCGACAAGGCTTCCAACTGAGGAAGCGGAAAGACAGGCAATGCGTCTGAAGCCGTCACCGTGCGTGACGGTTTTCCTTTCAGCCTCCATCTCCTTCGTTTCCGGGCCTTCCGGCAGCGTGCGGATATCTATGATTGCCTGTATTGCCGATAATCTGCGATTTCCCTGCGTTTCATGAGCCTGCAAGCTATTGTTGTCCAACGAATATTGACAGTTGTACGATATTGGGACAATAATCAGAGACAATAACTCATAAGGAGGAATGATTGCTATGTCGGTTATTATTTCCCTCCTATGTCTTGTTGCTGGTATTGCAATAGGTTTTGTATGCCGTTGGATATACGCTAAATCAAAGCTCACATCAGCCGAACAGAGCGCGCAGAGGATCAGCGAGGATGCTGTTTCCAAGGCAGAGGCTCAGGCCAAGGAGATCGAGCTTGAGACCCGTGACAGGCTTCTGCAGGAGCAGCAGCAGCAGGAACGGGAGGCTAGAGAGAGGCGATTTGAACTGCAGAAATCCGAGCGGAGGCTTCTGCAGAAAGAGGAAAATCTTGAACACAGGCAGCAGGAGCTTGAAGCTGTAAAGCGACAACTGGGAGAAAGGGATGCAGCGCTGGCTGCGAAGGAGAAGGAGACCGCTGAACGCCATCAGGCACTGACGGCGGAGCTCGAGCGCGTTGCAGGCATGACCCGTGACGAAGCCAAGAATGCCATCATCCAGGAGATGAGGGAGGAGGCTGAGCATGACGGGCAGGTCTACATCAACAAGATCGAGCAGGAGGCCCAGATCCAGGCTGACAAGGTCGCCCGCGATATCATCGTGACATCGATACAGCGCCTTGCCACGGAAGTCTCCGGAGAGATCACCACATCATCGGTATCGCTCCCGAGCGATGAGATGAAGGGCAGGATCATCGGCCGCGAGGGAAGGAACATACGCACCCTTGAGACCCTCACCGGCGTTGATATCATCATAGATGATACCCCTGAGGCTGTCGTCATCTCCTGCTTCGATCCGGTGAGGAAGGAGATTGCCCGTGTCGCGCTTGAGCGTCTCGTGCAGGATGGGCGCATCCACCCCGCACGCATCGAGGAGATGGTGAGCAAGGTCTCCAAGGAAGTCGGCAGGATAATAGTCGATGAAGGGGAGAAGGTCGTATTCGATCTCGGTTTCCACAACATGGGGCCGGAGCTCATAAAGGCGCTGGGACGCCTGCACTTCAGGACAAGCTACGGGCAGAATGTCCTGCTGCATTCCAAGGAAGTCGCGATACTCGCAGGCATGATCGCATCTGAGGTCGGTGCCGATGCTGAGATAGCGAAGCGCGGCGGGCTTCTGCATGATATCGGGAAGGGTGCCGAGACGGAGAGCGAAGCCAACCATGCCGAGCTCGGCGGTGAGCTGGTGAAGAGGCTCGGTGAGGATCCGAGGGTCGTGAACTGCGTCCTCGCGCATCACAATGATGTCGATCCGATCTGTCCCGAGGCCATAATCGTGCAGGTAGCCGATGCGATCTCCGCAGCTCGTCCCGGCGCACGCCGCGAGAGCCTCGACAACTATATCAAGAGGCTTGAGTCGCTTGAGAATATCGCGAAGGGATTCGATGGCGTGGACAATGCATTCGCCATCCAGGCGGGCCGTGAGCTGAGGATCATGGTCAACAGCGACACGGTAAGCGATGAGGGTGCGAAGAAGACCGCACGCGGTATCGCGGACCGCATCGAGGCGGAGCTGAGGTATCCTGGCAAGATCAAGGTCACGATCATACGCGAGACCAGGGTCGTGGAGTACGCAAAATAGTGAAGAGCGAAACAGTACGCGTCCTGATGATAGGAGATGTCTCGGGAAGCGCAGGAATGGGAGCCCTATTCGTAGGGCTCTCCACTCTGATGAAGGAACGCAAGGCCGATTTCGTCATCATCAATGGCGAGAACGCGGCAGGGGGATTCGGGATCTCCGTCGCGGATTACCGCCAGATGCTGCAGCTGGGCGCTGATGTCATCACGAGCGGCAACCATATATGGCAGAAGGAGGAGATCTATCCGGTCCTCTCCTCCAGCGAGGATATCCTCCGGCCTATCAACTATCCTGAGCCGTGCATAGGCAAGGGATATACGATAAGGAAGAAGGGGGCTTTCGAGTTCGCTGTGGTGAATGCCCAGGGCCGCATGTCGATGGCTCCGATAGACGATCCGCTGAAGCGGCTTGATCAGGCTGTGCGCGAGATCAGGAAGAGGACTCCGCTCATCTTCGTCGATTTCCATGCGGAGAACCCTGAGGAGAAGGAGGCAGCCGCATTCTTCCTCGATGGGAAGGTCAGCGCAGTCGCCGGCACGCATACGCATGTCCAGACAGCAGATGAGAGGATCCTTCCCTCAGGCACTGCATATATAACGGATCTGGGGCTTACAGGTGTCACTGACGCAGTCATAGGCTCGGACCCGCAGAAGAGCATCGAGAGGCAGCTGACCCAGCTTCCGATGAAGAGCGAGGTCGCCTCCGGGGAAGCCCATATCCAGGGTGTGGCAATCGAGGCCGATGCCGCTACCGGCCGTGCTGTATCGATAGAGAGATTCACGAAGTGACTGCAGCCGGGGCGATCCCCGGCTTCATTCCTCCAGGAGATCCCCTTCCACCATGAACCTCATTTCCCTGAAATCGATGGTGAGGGCGATGCTCTCCCTTATTTCCTCCCATGCACGATCATCCGCTCCGAGCATCTCGTCCGACAGATCGATGTAGATGTAATCCGCACGCTTTGATATCCCGATCAGCTCCGTCCCTTCGGGGATGTACGACACAAGCCCTGCCGCGAGCTCTTCCTCCGTCGGCGGAAGCAGCGCGGCTTCAGCGGCAAGATGGAGCCTGTTCCTGCCGAATGATGGCAGGATGGACGTTGTCACAACCGCGCCATCAGAGGAGTACAGCAGCCTCTGCACCTCGGCCGAAGGCTCTGGAACCGGTCCCTGCATGTAGAGCTCGATATGCTCCGCTATCCTTGTCGCATCCATCATCGCAGGAAGCCTCATCCGCACGAGGAAGGAGACCGCTGCGGCATAAAGAAGGAGGAGTATGGCGAATACGGCGCCATAGCGTATCCTGCTCTTCCTTTTATCCTCTGGCATAGCTGCATTCTATCCCAGTGCAGCTGTATGGGCAACATGCATCCATTTCCGCATGCGGGTGGTTCACACAGTTCCCATTGGAAAGTAATATTCCAGTATGATAGTCAAGAACGGGCTGGGTACTTCTCCCGGAATCAGCATGGCCAAGGCAGTCGTCTTCCGCCATAGCGAGATAAGCATATCGCATGAGCTGGCCTCCGATACGGCGAATGAGGCGGAGGCGTTCAGGCGTGCCGTACGCGCTGTCCTTGCGGAAATCTCATCCTATAAGCCTGATACCGATGATGAGCGATCGCTGATAGCGGTGCATCGCAGCATGGTCGAGGATCCGGAGTTCACTGCTCTTGTCATGGAGAACATCATGCAGAAGAGGTACAATGCCTCCTGGGCAGTGGAAGCAGCTGCAGATGTGTACATAGGGCTTCTTGAGAAGCTGGGGAATGAGTATTTCATGGAAAGGGCCCAGGACCTGAAGGATGTTGCAAGGCATCTCATCATGGCGCTTTCCGGCAATGAGTTCAGCCCCCATATCAGCGAGCCATGCATCCTCGTCGCTGACTATCTCATGCCGTCCGAGATATTCGAGATGAATGCAGGATGCCTTCTGGGCATCTGCCTTGACGGCGGCGGCAGGACAAGCCATGTCGCCATACTTGCGCGCTCGCTTGAGATACCTGCCGTGCTTGGCATAGGGGATATCTCCTCGTCTGCCGAGAGCGGGGATATGATCGCCATTGACGGCAAGGAAGGGCTGGCGGTCATAAATCCCGATGAGGATACGCTTGCCGCATTCAGGGCCCGGAAGAGCGCGGCGGTGATGGAAGACCGCGAGCTTCGCCGCGAGGCGGAGCTTCCTTCGGTCACGATTGACGGTCGTCATGTGCATCTGAGATGCAACATCGAGGGGATAGAGGCGCTCAATGGCGTGATACTCTCGGGGGCGGAGGGAATAGGGCTTTTCCGCACGGAGTTCCTCGCGCTGCATAAGGATCTCTTCAGCGATGAGGAGAAGAGGAGCCGGATATATTCGGAGACAGCCCGCGTAATGGGGCCGCTGGGCCCTGTCACCTTCCGCACCTACGATCTCGGAGGTGATAAGATCGTCGGGGAGCTCAGGACGAAGGAGGATAATCCGATACTTGGCTGGCGGGCCGTCAGGCTCTGCATGGAACGCAAGGACATCTTCCGCAGCCAGCTGATATCCATACTGAAGGCATCCGCGCTCTCACCGTCTGTGCGCATGATGTTCCCGATGATCTCCGGTTCCGAGGAGCTCCAGCAGGTGCTTGCCTTCCTTGAGGAGGTGAAGCAGGAATGCAGGGATGCGGGTATCGCGTTCGATGAGGGCATGAAGATCGGCACCATGATAGAGGTGCCTTCAGCTGCCATCACGGCGGATATAATCGCGGATAAGGTGGACTTCATGTCGATCGGGACGAATGATCTCGTGCAGTATACCATCGCGGTGGACAGGGGCAATGAGCGCATATCCTCGCTGTACAGGCCGCTGCACCCGGCTGTCCTCAGGCTTCTGAAGCATGTCGTGGATGCCGGGACCGCGAAGGGCATCCCGGTCTCCATCTGCGGAGAGATGGCCGGCGAGGCTGACTGCACCCCGCTCCTGATCGGCCTCGGCTTCCAGGAGCTCTCGATGTCAGCGCATTCGATATTCGAGGTGCGCAGGCGTATCCGCTCGCTTTCCTATGAGAGTTGCCGGAAGCTTGCCGATAGGCTACTCTCTCTTCCAGATGCCACATCTGTGGAGAATGAACTGAGGGAATTCAATGGAAAAGCTTGATATAAGGAACAAGGCTGATATCGATACATCGCTTCCGCTGATCTCGATCATCGGACGTCCGAATGCGGGCAAGTCGACGCTCTTCAACCGCCTCATAGGCAGAAGGCGCGCGATAACCGATCCTACTCCAGGAGTCACCCGGGATCCGATCCCGGAGAGGTGGCTGCTCGGCAACAATCCTGTGACGCTTGTCGATTCCGGAGGCGTGAAGCTGGATAAGGAAGGGATCGACTATGCGGTGACGGACAAGTCGCTTTCGCTCCTGGAGCAGAGCGATGCGATCATATTCCTGATGGACTGCACGGAGATCACCGCAGAGGACATGATGCTCGTCGAGCGTCTCCGCCCATATACCGACAAGGTCGTCCTGGCCGTGAACAAGGTCGATGATCCGAGGAGGGAGGACCTCGTATGGAACTTCTTCTCCTATGGATACCAGCGCGTTGTCGGGATATCCGCAGCGCATGGGTCGGGGATAGAGGAGCTTGAGGACAGCCTTCTCGGGATGCTCGATCTCGAGCGCACTGAGGAGATCCCGGAGGAGCCCGAGACTATAAGGATAGCGATACTCGGCAAGCCGAATACCGGCAAGTCGACGCTGATGAACCTCCTTACAGGGCGCGATATCTCTATAGTCAGCCCCATAGCCGGCACCACGCGTGATGTGATGCGCGGCACATTCGTCTACAAAGGCACGGATTACACCGTCCTCGATACCGCAGGCATAAGGCGCAGGTCGAAGGTCGAGGAGGATGTCGAGTACTATTCCGTGAACCGTGCCATAAAGACGATAGAGGAGGCTGATGTCGTCCTTCTCATGGTCGATATACAGGAAGGGATCACCGAGCAGGACAAGAAGATCGCCGAGCTGATAGTCAGGAGGGGCAAGGGAGTGATCCTCGTCCTGAACAAGATGGATCTCCTGCGAGGCATCCCGAATGAGATAGAGGCGATAAAGGACAGGGTGAGATTCCTCTTCCCCGTGCTCTCATTCGCTCCTCTGATGCCGATCTCCGCCCTTCGCGGCATTGATATCGGGAAGCTCCTCGATATGGTCTGGAGCGTGTGGAAGCAGCTGAACAGGAGAGTCGATACGCCGGCCCTGAACAATGCGCTCAGGGAGTGGACGAAGGACAATGAGCCGCCACGCGGTTCACAGGGGCATTACAAGGTGCTCTATGGCACGCAGGTAAGCGCCGCACCAGTGCGCTTCCTCTTCTTCGTCAACCGCGTGCATGCCTTCCCCGAGGCCTATATCTCATACCTGAAGAACATGATCCGCCGTGATTTCGGTTTCTCGTATATTCCTGTGGAGATATCGCTGAGGGAGCGGCGCCGCAACCCGAGCCTCAATGAGAAGGGACCTGCGAAGGCCGAGGCGGAGGTCCAGCGTGTCATGAAGGCATCATCCTCCAGGAAGCCTGGCGGAGCGAAGGGGACATCAAGGAAGCCCGGAGGCAAGGCCCGGATGGGCAAGCAGCGCGAAAGGGCCGAGACGATAGTCAGGAACTCGAAGCAGAAGAGGAAGTCCGGGAAGAGATGATGGGATACGCAGCGGAGCATGGCATCAAGGCCCTGTGCTTTGATATAGATGGCACATTCTATCCGAAGATGCAGATGAACGTGCGTCTTGCCGCGGCATCTCTTCTGCACCTTCCATTCGCCCTCAGATACAGCTCGATGAGGCAGCGCATCCGCAGGGAAGCCGGATACGGCGGCTCCTGCGGCTCGTGCCTGCTTGACATGCAGAGGGCTGAGGCTGAGCTAATGGGAATGCCTCTGGATGGCTTCATCGAGAAGGAGGAGAGGGTATTCAGGAAGCCATGGGAGCGCCTCTTCTCGTCGATACGGCCTTTCCCGGACGTCAGGGAAGTGCTCTCGGATGCCAGGGACAAGGGGTATGTCCTGGCCGCGCTCTCTGATTTCCCGATAGGCACGAAGCTGAAGGCCCTCGGCATAGAGGATCTCTTCAGCTATGCTTCCTCTACGGAGGACTATGGCGCCCTGAAGCCATCAGCGGTGCCTTTTCTCGCGATGCTGGATGTGCTGGGTCTGCAGCCGGAAGAAGCGCTTTATGCCGGAGACAGCCGCAGCAAGGATATCGACGGGGCTCGGAATGTGGGGATGCATACAGCCCTTATCTCTCGCTCTGTTAGGGTGTATAGTAATGCTGATATCATCTTCTCCACATGGAAGGAATTCGGGAAGATGGTTCTTTGAGGGGTGTTTTGTATGCAGTTTTCCTCTGATTCTCTCCTGTTCGGCGCGCTTATCGTACTGGTTTCGTTCCTGGTCAACCTCATAGTCGTCCTCCTCGTGAGGAAGAGCATCCGCAATGACAAGATGTCGAAGATGATATCGATGCAGCAGGCAGCGTTCCGCACCGAGTCGGCTTCCGCTCTTGACCGCATGCGCACAAGCGCGAAGGAATGCCAGCAGGAAGTCGATGTGGCCTCGTCCCATGCCGGTGAGATGGTCAGGCAGATAAGCGATTCGCTCCGTACGCTCTCGGAATACCAGGATGACCTCACGGCACTGCAGATGGTATGCAGCGAATACAGGAATGCGCTGGAGAAGCTGAGGATAGCCACGGATCAGGCAGAGGCCAGGATAAGCGCGGTGCAGGAGGAGGTCCGGAAGGTAGAATCGGTGAATGACCGCATGGATAGCTTCAGGCAGGAAGCCGAGAGGACGATGAATGAGCTCCAGGATATGAAGGCTGAGTATGTCCGGCTTGTTGCCGCCACGCAGGAAAGCCTCAGAAGCGCCGCGGAAGGGCAGAAGAGCGAGAATGAGGAGATGCTCGCCTCGTTCTCCTCGTCGATGGAGCGCACCAGGGATCTCTTCTCCGAATTCGTTGCCTCGGAGCGCGCTGATTTCAAGGCCTTCTCCGATTCAGAGCTCAAGAAGGCCGAGGATATGGCTGTCGATGTCGAGAACCGCCGTGATTCCATCGTGCAGACACTTGAGAGCAGCAAGGCTTCGGCAGAGGCATTCGGCAGGGAACTTGAGGGTCGCATTGCCGAGCTCGCGGATATGAAGAGCGGGATAGAGGCTGAATGCAGCAGCCTCATCGCCTCATTCAGGAGCAGCGCGGAAGGGATTGCAGAGGAATCGAGGACGGCTATAGCCAATGCCTTCGAGGAATCCCGGAAGTCATTGGGGGATCTGTCCGCTGCGGCCGAGGAGGGGATGGAGAGGCAGCGTGCCGCGATAGCATCTGAGGTTGAATCCCTCTCCGGGCGCATCGATGCATCGATGAAGGAGAAGGAGGATGGCATGTCTGCCTCCCTCGAGGCGAAGAAAGGCGAGCTCGAGGAGGCTGTCGCCGATGCTGAGAGCCGCATCAGGCAGTCCTCGGATGGCTTCGAGGTGCGTTTCAGGGCCGAGGAGGAAAGGCTCAGCGCCTCCATCGCTTCATTCTCAGCGGCAGCATCGGATGCGGAGGAAGCTGCGAAGGGCACCGTTGCCGAGGCGCTCAGGAACATCGAGGCCGCGCGCACGGCACTGGACAGCGACCGCAGCCAGTTCATCGCCGCATCCCGTGATGCCATCTCCAGGAGCTTCTCGGAGATGCTCTCGGGCATCGATGAGCGCTATGGCAGGATGAAGGAAGAGGGGGATTCGTTCGTCAAGGCGCTTGCTGACCGCACCAGCGAGACAAGGGAGACGATCACGCTTCTTGCTCAGGGGGAGCAGGAGAGGATACAGGAATCCGTTGAGCGCCTCCAGGAGCTTGAGAGGAAGATCAGGGCCTCCGAAGAGCAGCTGCAGAAGCTCGCCGAGACCATAACGGACACGAAGGAGGAGCTGTTCTCCGCCCAGCAGGAGAGAGGCAAGCTCGACAGCGAGATAGAGGAGCGCAACCGCACCCTTGCCTCGATCAATGAGGAGATGAGGAAATCCAAGAGCGCCAGGATCAACGAGGAAGCCGAGCTCGTCAGGCTGAAGCTGCAGGTGTCGAACCTGCAGAAGAAGCACAAGGATGAGCTCCAGAAGGATGCAGCGGCTTCCAGGAGCTCCGGCAGGAAGCCCGAGGAGATGATCGAGGAATTCCCCGATGATATCTTCACGGGGGAGATAGAGGAAGTCGATCTCGGCGATGAGGAGTGACCGCCGCACGGTTTGACCATTTCGCCTGCTATGGTTAACTTTCCATTATGCCCCTCTCCGGGGCAGATGATCTGAAAATGAAGAGGAAGAAGGATAAAAGAGGCTCTGCTATGGCTGAAGATGAAATCATGAAGGAAGAGGAGGCAGCTGAGGCACAGGCCGGCGCTGCCGATGCCGCATCTCCGGAAGAGGAGAGGAACGATCAGGAGGCCGAGGCCGATATCCTGCGCTCCAAGGTGAAGGAGCTTGAGGATACCGTTGCCGATCTCCGCGACAAGGCGCTCAGGGAAGCTGCCGAGACAGAGAACTACCGCAGGAGGCTCCGCACGGAGAAGGAGAATGCCGTCAAGTTCGCGAACGAGGCGCTTATCAGGGATCTCCTGGATCCCCTCGATAACTTCTCAAGGGCTATAGAGGCGGCGGAGAGATCAAAGGATTTCGATACGATGCAGCAGGGTGTCGTCATGGTTGAGGACCAGATCCATTCCATCCTCAGCAAGAACTGGGGGCTTGAGTCCTATTCCCCCGAGGGCGAGGATTTCGATCCCTCGGATATGGAAGCGTGCATGATGAAGGAAGAGGAAGGGCTGGAGAAGGAGAAGGTCCTGCAGGTCTTCATGAAAGGATACAAGCTCCATGGCAAGGTGCTGCGCCCGGCAAAGGTGATGGTGGGCAAGCCCAAGGGCAATTGACGATTGCAGGGTGCTTTATTATCTTACCACTGTCGGAGGTCGGAAGGCCTCCATGCATATACTCGGATAAGGATGGAGAGAAGATAGAATGGGAAAGATCATAGGTATAGACCTTGGAACAACGAACAGCTGCGTAGCAGTGATGGAAGGCAGCGAGCCGGCAGTCATCGCCAACAGCGAGGGTGACAGGACCACGCCGTCCGTAGTCGGCTTCACGGAGACTGACCGCCTTGTCGGAAAGCCGGCAAAGAACCAGATGGTCACGAACCCCGAGAATACCGTGTATTCGATCAAGAGATTCATGGGAAGGAAGTTCCATGAGGTCTCCGAAGAGATAAAGATGGTGCCTTATAAGGTCGTGCAGGGCGCCAATGATGAGACGAAGGTCTCGATCAGGGGGCATGAATACTCTCCGCAGGAGATTTCCGCAATCATCCTCCAGAAGATGAAGAAGACAGCCGAGGATTATCTCGGCGAGCCTGTGACCGAGGCTGTCATCACCGTTCCTGCTTACTTCAAGGACGCGCAGCGCCAGGCAACGAAGGACGCAGGGCGCATCGCTGGCCTTGAGGTCAAGAGGATCGTCAACGAGCCTACGGCAGCCGCACTCGCATATGGCTTCGGCAAGGACAAGTCCGACAAGGAAGAGACGATCGCTGTCTATGACTTCGGCGGAGGCACGTTCGATATCTCGATCCTCGAGCTCGGAGACGGTGTCTTCGAGGTAAAGTCCACCAACGGCGATACGCACCTCGGCGGTGACAATATCGATCAGGCCATCATCGACTGGATGGTCGCTGATTTCAGGAAGAACACTGGAATCGATCTCTCGCAGGACAAGATGGCCCTCCAGAGGCTCAAGGAAGCCGCAGAGCAGGCGAAGATCGTGCTCTCTTCCTCGACGACGACAACGATCAACCTGCCGTTCATCACAGCCGATGCGACAGGCCCCAAGCATCTGCAGATGGAGCTCACAAGGGCCAGGTTCGAGCAGATGATCGCACCGCTTGTGGAGAGGACGAGGATCCCGTGCGAGAATGCGCTCCGCGATGCTGGCATCTCCGCCTCCGGAGTCGATGAGGTCATCCTCGTCGGCGGTTCGTCAAGGATCCCGTGTGTCCAGGCGCTCGTGAAGGATCTCTTCGGCAAGGAGCCCCATAAGGGCGTGAATCCCGATGAGGTCGTAGCTGTCGGAGCCGCCATCCAGGGCGGAATCCTCAAGGGCGATGTCAAGGATGTGCTTCTCCTCGATGTCACTCCGCTCTCGCTCGGAATCGAGACGCTCGGCGGCGTATGCACCAAGCTCATCGAGAGGAACACGACGATACCTACCCGCAAGAGCCAGATCTTCTCGACGGCAAGCGACGGGCAGACAGCCGTATCGATCCATGTGCTTCAGGGCGAGCGTGAGCTCGCTTCCCAGAACAGGACCCTCGGCACATTCAATCTCGAGGGAATCGCCCCTGCACCGCGCGGGGTACCTCAGATCGAGGTCACGTTCGATATCGATGCCAATGGCATAGTCCATGTTTCGGCAAAGGATCTCGGAACCGGCAAGGAGCAGAAGATAAGGATCGAATCCTCTTCCGGTCTTTCCGAGCAGGAGATCGACAGGATGGTCAAGGATGCGGAGGCGCATGCCGCAGAGGACAAGAAGGCCAGGGACACCATCGAGGCGAAGAACAACGCAGAGAGCGTCGTCTACGCTACTGAGAAGGCCCTGAAGGACTACGGTGACAAGATCTCCGCAGATGAGAGGGCGAAGATAGAGAGTGCCGTCCAGGAGCTCAAGAATGCGCTTGCGGACGCCAATGCCACTGCAGATGAGCTGAAGAGCAGGACCGAGAAGGTCCAGCAGGCTTCCATGGAGCTCGGACAGAAGGTCTATGAGAGCGCTCAGCAGAACCAGCAGAACGGCGGCGCTGCGGGTGCTTCATCCGCAGGCCCTGGATCCGGTGCCGGAGCCGCAGGCGGCAAGGGCGATGACGGCACGATGGATGCCAGCTACGAAGAGGTCAAGTAAGGCGCTCTTGTAGTAGACTGAAAGCAGCATGGAAGCATGCTGCTTTCTGCTGTTAAGGGGTTATGCAATGGCTAAGAGAGATTATTATGAAGTCCTTGGCGTATCCAAGACCGCTAGCGAGGAGGAGATAAAGAAGGCATACCGCAAGCTCGCGATGCAGAACCATCCTGATACGCACCCGAATGACAAGGCGGCAGAGGAGCGGTTCAAGGAGGCCAGCGAGGCCTATGAGGTGCTTTCCGATCCGAAGAAGAGAAGCGCCTATGACCAGTTCGGCTTCAGCGGCATGAATGATTTCCAGGGAGGCGCGGCCGGCAACTACTCGAATGTGTACCGCGATTTCTCTGATATCTTCGGCGGAGCGGGCTTCTCTGATTTCTTCTCATCGTTCTTCGGAGGAGGCAGGCAGCAGCATGGCGGCAGCTATGGCGAGAGCGGCGCGTCCCTCAGGTATGATATAACGATAAGCTTCTCGGAGGCCGTGAACGGCTGCAAGAAGGAGATAACCTTCGGGCATAAGGTCAAGTGCTCATCCTGCGGAGGCACAGGCGGAACAGGGAGGAAGACGTGCTCATCCTGCGGCGGTACGGGCCGCGTCACGAGGGGCAACGGTTTCTTCCAGATGGCATCCACCTGCACAGCGTGCGGAGGCAAGGGCTATGTGATAGAGAAGCCATGCTCCTCATGCCATGGAACCGGTACGGAGGTGAAGACGGAGAAGCTCATGGTCACGATTCCCGCCGGTGTCGATGACGGAGCCCGCCTCACGCTCCGCGGCAAGGGCGATGCCGGTACCAACGGAGGTGCGGATGGCGATCTTGTCCTCTTCATATCCGTCCAGAGCGACAGGTACTTCGTCCGCGAGGGCAATGATGTATACCTCCAGATACCTGTCTCGATAACGCAGGCCGCCCTTGGCTCTGCCGTGCTTGTGCCCACTGTCGATGGCGTCAGCATCAAGGTCGATATCCCGGCAGGGATACAGTCCGGAACGATGCTCCGTGTGAAGGGCAGGGGAGTTCCCCAGCTCAGGGGATCATCCCGCGGGGATATGTACATCCGCGTGATGGTAGAGACACCGCGGCGCCTTTCCCTGAAGGCCCGCGAGCTTATGAAGGAGCTCAGGGAGGAGATCAAGGAAGATCCGAGTCCTGAGCCGATGGAGTTCCACGTATAATGGGTGAGAAGATATATGGGCATCATGCCATAGAGGAAGCGCTGAAGAAGGCGGGGATGGGATCCACGCTGTTCGTCCAGCGGTCAGGCGGGAAGAGCATAGAGGCTCTTGCGGATGCGGCACGGCTGACAGGCAAGGTCGCTGTGAAGAAGCTCTCCAAGGAGGAGCTTGAGAGGATGATGCCGGGCATCGAGCTGCGGGGCGCCCTTCTTGACATGGGCGGTCCCAGACGCGGTGCCTCAAGGCTGATCGAGACAACGGTGGAGGAATTCTGCGCGAAGCTGGAGGATGGCGAGGGAGCTCTCGTCCTGCTGCTCGATGGCATCACCGATCCCCACAACCTCGGTGCGATACTGCGCTCCGCAGATCAGTTCGGCGCGGATCTCGTGCTGATTCCCGAACGCCGCTCCGTGCAGGCGAACGAGACAGTGGTCAAGGTCTCATCAGGGGCCGCGCAGTATGTGCCGATGGCAGTCGTGACGAACCTCACCCGCGCGATAGGCACTCTGAAGGACAGCGGATTCTGGATCTATGGTGCCGATATGGCCGGCAGTGACAGCTATGATGCATCCTTTCCAGCACGTACAGCCATAGTCCTCGGATCCGAAGGCAATGGCATATCGCAGCTGGTGAAGAAGAACTGCGACTACATCATATCCATCCCGATGCAGGGGCATATAGATTCGCTCAATGTCTCTGTCGCCGCAGGCATCCTGATGTATGAGTTCAGGCGGCCGAAGCGCTGAGCGCGGCTCTCAGCAGAAATAGGCGTTCCCGATATCGTCCCTGTACCAGAGGCTGCGGAACGCCTTTCTTTCTATCAGGTCATATGCTGCTCTGTTGGCTTCCGCGATGCTCTTCCCCCTGCCGACGATCGTTAGGTTCCTGCCGCCGGTGGTGACAGCCTTGCCATCCTTCCTCTGTATGGCTCCGCAGAAAACGATCGGGCCATCGGAGAGCGGCATCATGAACATGCTTGTCAGCCCACCGACCTCCTTCCCGGTCTCAGGCGCCATGGGATATCCTCTGGAGGCGAGGACGACAGCCACTGTGCAGTCATCGGTGGTGGAGAGCTTCACAGAGCTGACCCGGTCCTTGCTCATCGCATCGAGGATCGTGATGATATCCGTATTGATCGTAGGTATCATCGCCTGGGCTGCAGGATCGTTGAAGCGGACATGGTAGTCCACCAGATATGGCTCCTTGTCAGGCGTTATCATAAGCGAGAGGGTCAGCAGCCCCTTGTATGCAAGCTGCTCAACCTGCATGCCATAGAGCGTCGGCTTTATTATCCTCTCCTCGATCTTGTCCTTCACCTCGTTGATGATCGGGACAGGGCAGAGCGCGCCCATCCCGCCTGTCGGCGTATCGTCATCGGTGGACTTCTTCGTATAGTCGCTTGTGACAGGAAGCATTATGTAGCCGTTGCGGTCGAGAAGGAGCGTGCAGCTTGCAGGCGTCCCCTCGATGGATTCCTCCAGCAGCACCGGTCCCTTCCTGAACAGGAACGCCGCGTAGTCCAGCAGCGCGGATGTGTCATCCGAGGACAGCATTATGCGCGATGGCGCCACTGAATTGCTCTTTATCATGAAGCGCTCGCCGCGATGCTTCTCAAGGTATTTCCCGAGGCTTCCTATGTCCCCGAAGAGCGAGTTGCGCGGTATGGGGATGTTATGCCGGGCGGTGAAGGCCCTGGAGAATGACCTGTCGCCTTCCAGCTTCGTTGATTCGAGCGGTGCCCCGAACGAGGCGATGCCCTTTGAGGCAAGGTACTTCGGCACCCCGGTGAAGAGGGGATCCTCTGTTCCGATGAATACGAAGTCTATCCTATGCTCCCTGCATGCCCTGTAGACATCCTCCGGATCGGAAGGATTGACGGAAGGAAGGTTTATGGCGAAGTCAGCAGTCGCGAGATTCCCGGGTGCGACATACAGCGCTGATAGATAGCAGCTTTTGCTGAACCACCAGGCTACAGCATGGTCTTTGGCGCCTGACCCAAGCAGAAGAACTCGCATACCAGATAACTCCTTTGCCTCGATGCTACCATACCGGATGTCCAGAATCAAAGGAAATCATCTCATGCAAGCTGCGAAAGGAGATGCACCATCTCCTCCTCTCCCGAGGCCGTGCAGAGCCCTGCCTTGACGCGCGAGCTTCCAGGCATCCCCTTTATGTATGCCATGAGGTGCTTGCGCATCTCGCGGCATGCGAGGCTTTCGCCGAAGCACTCAACGGCAAGGTGGAGATGGCGGATTGCGGTGGCTATCCTCTCCTCGGCTGAAGGAAGCGTGAAGCTGCCGCTTTCCAGCAGCTGCCTGGTCTCCTGGAATATGAATGGATTGCCTATGGCACCGCGTGCGAACATGACTCCGTCAAGGCCGCAGCCATCCATGAGCTCGGCCGCATCCTCGGGGGAGAACACATCCCCTGAGCCGAATACGGGTATCCCGCTGCCGCTGAAGTGCCTGGCGAGCGCGGTGAATGCGCTTCTCTCCGCCTTGCCGCTGTACCCCTGCGCCCTTGTGCGTGCGTGCAGCGTGAGCATCGAGGCGCCGGCGGCTGCGGCTTCCTCCGCGAAGCTGAGGAAATTGATCGAGGAATCATCCCATCCAAGGCGGAATTTCACGGATACGGGGATATCGGTGCGTTCCTTTATGGCGGCAATGATACGTCCGATCATCCCGGGGCTGCGCATGAGGGCGGATCCCGCTCCGGTCCTGACGACCTTCGGCACCGGGCAGCCGCAGTTTATGTCTATCATCTCCGGCTCATGACGCAGGAGATTGTCCATGCATCTCCTCACGGGATCATCGGAAGGCGCGAATATCTGGACCACGAGCCTGTCCTCCCCAGGATACCTCTCAAGGAGCGCCTCTGTCTTCTCCCCGCCGCGGGCAAGGCCCTCGGCGCTGACCATCTCCGTGACAGATGCATCGGCACCGCACTCCCGCGCTATCTTCCTGAATGCCCTGTCCGTGTATCCTGCAAGCGGGGCCAGCATCAGAGGCCCGCATATACTCTCTGCCTTCACGCCCCGATGATATCCCAACTCTTCCCAAATTGCCATCTATGTGCTAGCGTTGACTCAATATGAAGCAGAAAGCGGTCCATGACGATGACTGGGCCTATGTATATGTAATCAAGAATCCATCATATAACGATATCACGCTCTGCGCGTGGGACAGCGTGCTGTATGCAGGTACGCCGGTAGTCTACGGGACGCGCTTCGGCCTTGATCTGGGCATCGTCGTCGGCCCGGCCCCGGTTCCCGGGAGGAGCTATATCCCGGGAAGCACCGATGTGAGGGGCGCCTGCCTGAGATTCGGGGAGGAAGGGGATGATGAGGAGCCGTCCAGCCCCGAGGCCCATCAGTGCGATTCCTGCTTCCGCTGCCAGATAGCGAAGGAGCCCGAGCGCATAAGGGTCACAGGCGATGCCGACTGGATAGACCATCTTGCCACTCCGTCCGAGATGGCCAGATACAGCGAGAATGCCTCAAGGGAGGAGGAGGCGCTGCGTATATGCAGGGAGAAGATACGGCGCCATAACCTCGGCATGAAGCTCGTCACCACGCATTTCCTCCTCGGCGAGCCCAAGGTCATATTCTTCTTCACCGCCGATGACCGCGTTGATTTCCGGGAGCTGGTGAAGGATCTTGTCTCCGTCTTCCGCATGCGCATAGAGCTCAGGCAGATAGGGGTGCGCGATGAATCGAGGCTGATCGGAGGGCTCTCCGTCTGCGGCAGGGACTACTGCTGCCATCTCATGACGCGCGAGATGGATCCCGTGACGATAAAGATGGCGAAGGAGCAGAACCTGTCGCTCAATTCCATGAAGATCTCCGGCCCGTGCGGCAGGCTGCTGTGCTGCCTTGCCTATGAGTATGACTACTACATGGAGGAGAAGGCCGCATGCCCGCCTGAAGGAACGAGGCTCAGGCTTGACCATGAGCTGTGGAGGGTGACTGAGGTGAATATCCTCTCGAGGAAGATCACGGTCTCGGGAAGCGAGGGCAGGACGATCTCGATTCCGTTCGAGGAGGTCTCCTTCAGCGACCGCACCGGATTCTGGGAAGTGAGCGAGGAGTACCAGGAGGAGCTGTTCTCCACGTGAGGCATGCATTTTCCTCACAGGGTAAAGCATTGCATGGCAACGTGTTGACTTGTGATTATCTTTATGATAATTTCTGTAATCGCTGTCATGCTGAGCTGACGGTATCTACTGAAAATAACGATTAGTATTGTTTGGAGGAATAAATGGCTAACAAGTCCGCAGAGAAGAGGGAGCGCCAGGAAGCAAAGCGCCGCCTTCGCAACCGCATGGCAAAGAGCACTATGCGCACAGCTATCAAGAAGTTCGATGCTGCAGTGGCAGCCGGTGATAAGGCAGCTGCAGAGAAGGCACTGGCAGAGAGCAGCAAGCTCCTTGACACAGTCGCAGGAAAGGGCATTATCCACAGGAACAATGCCGCAAGGAAGAAGAGCAGGCTCGCACACGCTTACAACAAGATGGCCTGATGGTCCTGGGAGAGTTCTATGGATCAGAAGCTTACGAAGGCTGCAATTATCGAGAATCTTCATGCAAAGCTCGGTATAAACAGGACTGATATCCATTCCGTGATCGATGAGCTCTTCGAGGAGATCAAGGACGGACTCAAGGATAACAGGATAATCGAGCTTCGCGGTTTCGGTACGTTCGAAGTCCGTATCAGGAAAGGCCGGGAGAAAGCACGCAATCCGAAGACCGGAGATGTGGTTGCTGTCGACAGGCATGGAGTCGCGATCTTCCGCCCCGGCAAGGAGCTGAAGGATTTTGTCTGGAACATCACTTCCGGACCGGAAGAGGAATAAGGATTTGGAAGCACAGCTATATACTTCCAGGAGAAGCCTCAGGACCGTCGGTTCTGAGGTTCTTGCTTTACTGGCATCGGCATTCGTCTATGCGATAGCGTTCCCCGGCTTCATCGCACCGTCGGGGCTCGGATTCATCGCCCTTCTTGCACTCATCCCCGTATTCGCTGTCATAAGGAATACGACATGGCGCCTTGTATGGATATACGGCTTCGTTTTCCAGTTCACCTTCTTCCTGTTCTTCGCCTATTGGCTCAAGGGATTCCATGCGCTTGCCATCATCCTGATCCCCGTCATCAAAGGCGTGGAGATGATGATCTGCTTCGTGGCCCTGAAAGCCGCAGACCGCTTCTTCAGGCGCTTCGGCTTCTTCTTCCAGGCCATCATATGGGTCGCGTATTCGTATCTTTCGGAGAGCTGGTTCGCAGGCCTGCCGTATGGCAACATGGCATATGCGTTCTATGACTATACGATCTTCGTCCAGATCGCGGATATCACGGGGATATGGGGGATCGTCTTCCTGGCCATCCTGCCGCAGCCGTTCCTTGGCCGCTATCTCTGCGATGCGCTCCACGGGAACGCAGACCGCTTCCCGGTGTATATCAGGAAGAACATCGCGTTCGTCGTCCTGTATGCCATCCTCATGCTCTCCGCGCTCGTATACGGCGGGGTGAGGACCGTGGAGTGGAGGAATGCCGAACCCGACAGTGTCTGGGATATAGTCGCAGTCCAGCATAATCATGATTCATGGAAGGGCGGCTATACCACATACCTCCACAACTTCAACAATCTCAGGCGCCTCACGCTGGAGGCGATGGCCCAGACCGATCCGGATGCTGTCATATGGTCAGAGACCGCATTCGTCCCGTCTGTCGCATGGCATACAGGCTATACGGAGAAGGGTTCCCTCTATTCCGACACAGCCCGCCTTGTCGATGACTTCGTCTCATTCGGCACATCGCTTGGCATACCGCTCGTCACAGGCAATCCTGAAGGGGTGCTCGAGGATCCGTCGCTTCCTGCATACAATGATGACGGAACATGGAACAGGATCGACTACAACACCGTGATCCTCTTCGATGACGGCGAGATAAAGGGAACATACCGCAAGCAGCATCTGGTGCCGTTCACCGAGCACTTCCCATATGAGGAGGAGCTTCCCTGGCTCTACAGCCTCCTGCTGGCCAATGACTACCAGTGGTGGCTCCAGGGATCGAAGCCCGTCGTGTTCGAATCCGATGGCGTGAGGTTCTCGACGCCGATATGCTTCGAGGATACATTCGGATACCTCTCTGCTGAGTTCGTCGCCAATGGCGCCGATGTGATCGTCAATATGTCGAATGACAACTGGTCAAAGAGGGTGAGCGCGGAGCTGCAGCATGCCGCGATGGCTTCGCTGAGGTCCGTGGAGACAAGGAAGGCCACCATCCGCGGCACGAACAGCGGGATCACCTGCCTCATAACACCGGATGGCACCATCCATGAGCCGATGGAGCCTTTCGCCATGGGCTGGCATCTCTACCATGTGCCTATATACAGCCATGCAAGCCATGCCGACACATTCTATGTCAGCCATATTGATCTCTTTGCCCATATCGCAGTCTATGCATCGTACATCATACTTGCCTGCGGTGCCGTGATGCGGATAGCAGGCATCATCAGGAGGAGAAGGGGATGAAGGCCAGCATCATAGTCATCGGAACGGAACTCACGCGCGGTATCATCCAGGACAAGCATGGTTCCCTGATAAGCCGCGAGCTCACGCATCTGGGAGTGCATGTATCCGAGATCGTCGCGCTCCCCGATGACGGCACGATAGAGTCGGTGCTTGGTGCCCTGATGAGATTCTCCGACATAGTGCTGATCACCGGAGGCCTGGGGCCTACGAGCGATGATATGACGAGGCCTGTCATTGCCGAGGCCGCAGGAAAGAGGCTTGTCCGGTCCGAGACGGCATGGAACCATCTTGTGTCGCGTGTCGGGGAGAGGGCCTATGGCGCGAATGAGAGGCAGGCCATGATACCGGAGGGATTCGGGACGATACCGAATCCGAACGGCACTGCCCTCGGCTTCTATGGCTATGGCGGAGATGTCCTGATCATAGCCCTTCCCGGGCCGCCGAAGGAGATGGATCCCATGTTCTATGAGAGCGTGATACCCCTCATCAGGGAGAAGCTCGATCTTCCGGAGGCTGAAAGGGATGAGTATTCCTCGTTCATAACCGCGGAGGCCAAGCTCGAGGAGCTCTATGAGGCCGCGGATCCGGAGCTCGACTGGGGAACCCGGTTCCAGGACTACAGGATATCCCTGTATGTCTCAGGCAAGAGCAGGAAGGAGCGCGACGAGGCAATCGCCAAGCTCCGCGGCATGCTCGGATATGGGCGCCTTGTGGATGGTGACACCGATGCCCTTACGATCGTCACAGATGCCCTGAAGCGCCGCAACGCGACGGTGTCGGCGGCTGAAAGCTGCACAGGAGGCCTTGTATCGGAACTCCTTACATCACGGCCCGGATCATCCTCGTTCATGCTTGGTTCGGTCACTTCGTATGCAGCCTCTGTCAAGGAGTCGGTCCTTGGAGTCGATCACGGCACGATCGTGGAGCATGGCACCGTCTCCGCCGAGTGCGCTATCGGGATGGCTGACGGGGTGAGGAAGCTCACAGGTTCCGATTATTCCGTTTCCATAACAGGTGTTGCCGGTCCGGACAAGGACGAGGGCAAGGATGTGGGAACTGTCTTCATAGGCTTCTCAGGACGTGGCCGCCGCAGCGAGGCTGTCTCATTCCGATTCACTTCATGGGGCCGTGATTCCATACGCCGCCGCAGCGCGGTTGCCGCATTCCTGCTTCTTGCGGCATATATCGAGGGGAAGAGCGCAGAGGAGACAGCTGCAGGCTGGGGATTCATCTGATCCCCTGCCTCCCTCTGTTGACTCTCATCCTTCCTATGGCAATAATATCAGCAGATAAGCAATTGCCTTCATTTTCGGAGGCACGATCCTTTCAGGAACCAGGATTCCCTTTGGAGTAATAACCTAATGTCAGATCCATTTGACGAAGCCGGAGCTGTGGAAGCTCAGGCAGCGGCTGAGAAGCCCGCTAAGAGAAGGCCTGGCCGTCCGCGCAAGGTGAAGGCGGCGGAAGGCGAGGCGCCTAAGAAAGCGAAAGTCACGATAAAGAGACGGACCCGCGTCACGGTAAAGGCAGAGGAGGCTGCGCCGCAGCCTGCCGCAGAGCCTTCATTCCCGGAAGAGACGCATCCGATGCCAGCAGATGAGATTGCTGCTTCTGCCGCAGAGACCGCGATTCCGGCAGATGGAGCGGAAGTCCCTCCGGCAGAGCCTGCCGTCCCCATGGATGGCCTTTCAGAGGGAGCGGTCCCTGCAGATGGCGCGGAGGAGGATGGCCTGCAGAAGGCAGCGCAGCCAGAGCGCCGCTATGAGGACAGGTTCCATGGCCGCCGCGATAAGCGCATGAAGAACGGCAATGGTAAGAGAAGGCCTGAGGATTACCAGCCGGAGATAAACCTTGATGAGCATCCGGATGCGCCGCAGCTGTTCATCTCCGTCCTCACCGCCCTCCATATCGATGAGCTGAGGGACAGGGCAAGGCTTTCGGGCATTCCCGAGGATGTGATCCTCGACTGCCGCAAGCCGGAGCTGATAGCAAGGATGCTCCGCCTCCATTCCGCAGCAGGCGGTGCCCTCCTTGTCGAAGGCACTCTTGAGGTGCTGCAGGAGGGGAGCTTCGGATACATAAGATATGCTGTGAACAACTATCTTGCGGGGTCGGAGGATGTTTATGTCTCCTCCTCCCTGATAAAGGCGATAGGTCTCAAGACCGGTGATTCCGTGTATGCGCAGATAAGGGCGCCTCGGGAGAACGAGAAAAGCGCGGCAGTGGTGCGTATCCTCCGTGTCAACGGAGAGGAGCCGAAGATGGCGAAGATAAGGGCTCCCTTCGACACCCTCACTCCGCTCTTCCCTGATGAGAGGCTTCATCTGGAGATTGCCGAGGAGGGGAAGAGCGCGGATCTCTCAACCCGCGTCGTGGATCTCTTCTGCCCGATCGGAAAGGGACAGCGCTCGCTGATCGTCGCACCGCCGCGCACCGGGAAGACTGTCTTGATGCAGAAGATCGCGAATGCCATAACGACCAACCATCCGGAGGTCACGCTCATCGTCCTCCTCGTCGATGAGAGGCCGGAGGAGGTCACCGACATGAGACGCAATGTCAATGCCGAGGTCATCGCCTCCACATTCGATGAGCAGGCCCAGCATCATGTGCAGGTTGCGGAGATGGTGATAGAGAAGGCCAAGCGCCTTGTCGAGTACAAGAGGGATGTCGTCATACTCCTGGATTCCATAACGCGCCTTGCCCGGGCATACAACCAGACAGTCCCCGCATCCGGCAAGATACTCTCAGGCGGTGTGGATTCCAATGCCCTCCACAAGCCCAAGAGGTTCTTCGGAGCCGCAAGGAACATAGAGCAGGGCGGTTCGCTGACGATCATCTCCACGGCCCTCATCGAGACAGGATCGAGGATGGATGAGGTGATCTTCGAGGAGTTCAAGGGAACGGGAAACAACGAGATCGTCCTTGACCGCAAGATGGCTGATAACCGCAAGTTCCCTGCCATCAACATCAAGAAGTCGGGAACGAGAAGGGATGACCTGCTGCTTCCTCCTGATGTGCTCTCCCGTGTCTTCCTCCTCCGTTCGGCATTCGGCAATCTCGATGATATAGACATGTCCGTGGCCTTGATTGACAAGATGAAGAAGACAAACAATAATAAGGAGTTCCTCGACTCGATGAACACTCCATCGACGATGAGGTGAGGAGATATCTCCCGTCTGTGAAAGCAGACGGTATATTCATAGAACCGGAGGAAATGAAATGAAGAAGAATGTACATCCTGAGTATACTCTGCAGGAAATCCATTGCTCATGCGGCAATGTGATCAGGACGAAGTCCACGGCCAAGAACCTCCATGTCGAAATCTGCTCGGCATGCCATCCGTTCTTCACCGGCACGCAGAAGCTTGTGGATACCACAGGCCGTGTTGAGCGCTTCAACAAGAGATACCACAGAGAAGGAAAATAACATCAGGAAAGCGTCGCAAGGCCGAGGAGCATTCCCCGGCCTTGTTTTTGACAAAAAACCAGTTCTTGTATATAAGAAATGCAGAGGATTCGGGGAAAATCTTCATGAATGGTATAGTTGATGTTCATTTGGCTGAATATGGTGAAGGGCCCGGGGCTGTCGTAGAGGTTCCGCAGGTCACGACGCTGCTTGGCGCATTCTCGGGATTCTGCAGCGGGTATGCGCTGATGAGTACCAACACGCATGGTCTCAGGGTGGCTGTCTCGAAACGCAGCGACAGCGCTGTGCATGTATATAACTCAACGAAAAGGGAGCGTAAGAAGTTCCAGCTCATGGCCATAAGGCCGCGCAAGGAAGACAGATGGTGCACTGTCGTCAAGTCAGTGTGCCAGATGCTCCAGGCTGCGGAGCTTCCGGTTGCAGGCTTCAACCTGACATTCAAGGGACAGAGCGCTGTCGCCGATCCTCCTGCGCTTACCGCAGCGCTCTCGTCCGGCCTCATACTTGCGCTCGACAGGCTCTTCGGCTTCCATCTTGAGCCCAATACAGCCATGCGCCTGGCGTACAATGCCAACAGATACTCGGATGTATACCAGTCCCGCCTGCGCGATCTGATCACGATATTCAGTGCCGATCCCGGGAAGATGATATTCTTCGATCTCGACTCCTATGACTATGCATTCATCGACTATCCCTTCAGGAAAGGCAGCGGGGTGGGGTCGTATTTCATAGACTGCTCGCTGCCTGCGGACGAGCTTGCCGTGGAAGTGGCGCTCTTCAGGCAGAATGCATCCAAGGCATTCGGCATGCTCAAGTCCATGATGCCCAAGGGCAGCAGGATGCGCAGCCTTACGCGCAAGGAGCTGGTCCAGAGCTATCCATCCATTCCCGAGGAGTACAAGCGCGGCATCATCTTCGTGCTCGAGGATACCGCCGCAGCGCTGAGGGGACTGGACTGCCTCAAGGCAGGTGATGCTGCTGCAATGGGCAAGCTCCTTGTTGAGGAGCAGCGGAATATCTCGCAGCTTGCGGAGCTCACATCCCCGGAGGTCGACTGGCTCGTCAAGAGAGGCGCTGAGATGGAGGCCATCCGCGGCGTGACCGAGGTCTCTGTCGGCATAACGGGCACTCTTGTCGTCCTTATCGACGATGGCTCTGAGGATATCTACAGGAAGCAGCTTGAGGAGTATGAGCGCATATTCGGCTTCCATCCGGTGATGCGCGAGTATACGCCTTCCGGTTCGATAAAGGTCATTCCCGAAGATGAATATCCTCTTATCTAACGATGATGGCTACAGGGCAAAGGGGATAAGGATCCTCGGTGAAGTGCTCTCCTCCCGGGGGCATCACGTCTCAGTCTGCGCTCCGGAGTCCGAGCAGAGCGGCAAGTCGCATGGAATGACGATAGCAGGACGCGTAGTCCTTGAGGAATACAGCCCGGGGTGCTTCCATCTTGCAGGCACTCCGGCGGACTGCATAGTATACAGCCACAGGTGCGCCCTCTTCCCTCAGGCTTTCGATGCCGTGATCTCAGGGATCAACCATGGCTACAATCTCTCTACCGATATAATCTATTCAGGGACATGCGCGGCCGCAAGGCAGGCAGCGCTCTATGGGATGCGCTCGATTGCCCTTTCTGCGGCATCCGGGGATGAGTGCCTGATCCGGAAAGCCGCCGGATCCTTCGCCGATCATCTTGGATCCTTCCTCTCGGCCATACCGGCAGGGACATTCATGAACATAAACTTCCCGGAGTCGTTCCATGGCGGATACATGAAGGCCGGCATAGGCGCCATATCCTATTCGGATAATGTCGCCGTACGTGAGGAGGATGGCACGCGGCGTGTGCTTGAGATAGAGTACGCCGATCTCGGCTATGAGCCTTCGCGCTCTCATTACAGGGCAGACTTCGAGGTATGCAGGGAAGGCATGGCTTCCGTATCGATCATAGATATCCATCCGTCGCTTTCGGAGGCAATGGAGAGCCTCTCGCTGTGAGGTGGGAGGATATCTGCACGCGATGCGGCCTCTGCTGCCATGAGAAGGTCATCCATCCCGATGCCCTCGTAATCGATCTATCCTCCCCATGCTCATTCTATGATTCCGATACCCATTCATGCACCGTCTATGAGAGGAGATTCTCCGAATGCCCGAGGTGCAGGAAGGTGACGCCGCTGATGGCAGCCTTCGGTCTCTCCCTTCCTGAATCATGCGGCTATGTGCGGTGGGCTAGGAGGCATCACCTGCGCTTCAGGAGGGTGCGTGAGAATGCCATTGCCATGGATGGGGAATGAGGCGGCGCAGATGCGGCTGCCGCCATGCTGTTCATGATGCGATGATGCCAAGGTGCTCGAGGAGTATCTTCAGTCCTATGAGGATGAGGATCACGCCGCCGAGGATCTCCGCCTTCTTCTTGAATCTGTCGCCGAAGACCGCTCCCAGCCTTACGCCTATGGCGCTGAGGATGAATGTGCAGGCTCCGATCGCCAGCACAGCAGGGATTATATCAACTGAAAGGAATGCGAATGATATGCCTACGGCAAGGGCATCGATGCTTGTCGCGATGGCAAGCGGAAGCATGGCGGAAGGCGAGTAGCATGCGGATTCCCCGCCTTCCTCGTCGCTGCCCAGCGCTTCCCTTATCATATTGCCGCCGATGAATGCGAGCAGCACGAATGCGATCCAGTGATCTACTGATTCTATCATCGAGCTGAAGCCGCTTCCGAGAAGATATCCTATGAGAGGCATGAGAGCCTGGAAGCTGCCGAACCAGAGGCCGGCGATGAGCATGTTGCCGATACTGACCTTCTCCGTTGCCAGTCCCTTGCAGATGGATACTGCAGCCGCATCCATGCTCAGCCCGATGGCTATGAGCAGGAGTTCCGTGAAACCCATTTCATCCTCCTCCGGGCTTCATCGGTCCATGAGAAAAGACGAAGCCCCTACCTGTGATCCAGATAAGTCTCGTCTCTTATTCCAAGGCCAGGGCTTCTGCCCAGTCTGTTGACCAAGGAGCTGCTCCGTGCAGCGGACTACTCCCTTATTGATAACAAGGGAAGTATCCGCATTACCGGAGATAGAGTCAATACATCAGAATTCCACCAGATCGTATTCCCTCGTCCCGATGCCGAGATCCGCTGCGGCTTCGATCGTGTGGATGCCGTTGCGGCTTGTCACCCTTTCCATGAAGTGGTCGCGCCCGGGATCGCCGGATGAAAGCACAAGGTCTATGCAGGCCTGGTCTATCGCCACGGGATCGAGGGATGCGAGGATCCCGATATCCTCCATGCAGGGATCTTCGGCAGCAGTGCAGCAGTCGCAGTCGACGGAGAGGTTCTTCATCACGTTGATGTACGCGATCCTGTCCCTGAAGTGCGCAGCGACGCTTGAGGCAGCGTCGGCCATGGCTTCAGGGAAGAGCGTATTGCTTGCATGCATCTTCCATGTATCGAAGCGGTCGGCGGTCCTGCCCGCAGAGTGTATGAGCGCTTTTCCTGCGCTGCTCGCGCAGCCGATCGAAATCTGCTTTAATGCTCCGCCGTAGCCGCCTGCCGGGTGGCCCTTGAAATGCGCGAGGACGAGCATCGAATCGTAATCCAGGATGTGCCTGCCGAGATGGTTCTCCTTCAGCACCTTCCCGTCCGGAATCGGCCAGATGGCGTCAGGTCCTTCCTCATCCATCAGGTCAACCCTGAAAAGCTTCGTCCATCCATGCTCCTCCAGGAGCTTCCAGTGCGTATCGGAGTGGTCCCGCACTCCGCCTGCCGCATCACCGTATGCCGTATTGCACTCGGCTATCGTGCCATGCACCTCATCGACCATCGGCTTCCAGAATTCCGGACGGAGGTAGTTCTGGTTTCCCTTCTCCCCGGAATGGATCTTGACAGCAGTCTTGCCCGGCAGTGCTATCCCGAGCATCCTGTAGGCTTCCACCACCTTCTCCGGTGTGATGGTGCGCGTGAAATATACCTTTGCCTTCATATCGTCCTCCTATCTGTTCCGAGGCGGCTGAGCCATGAGGCAATGTCCTCCTCGGTGTCCCGCATGCTTATCCTTTCTCCGCTGAGGATCTCTGCCTCAGGTTCCATTTCCCTTATGCTCCTCTCTGATGCCGCTATCCCGCTGCTGCCTGATGTGCAGAACGGGGCTATCCTCTTCCCTGAGAGGTCATGCTCATCCAGGAATGCATATACGGCCTTCGGCATGTCGCCGAACCATATCGGAAAGCCGAGGAAGATGGTATCGTAAGCCTCTGCATCCTTCTCCATCGGAAGCATCGCCGGCCGTGCATCGGCATCGGCGCTCTCCCTTGAGGCCCTTGATGAGGCATTCCTGTAATCAAGATCATCGGGCGTGTATGGCACCTCTGGCATTATCCTCGCGATATCCGCACCTGCCATCGCCGCGATCTTCCCGGCAGCCTTCTCTGTATTGCCTGTTGCCGAGAAATAGACGACAAGGGCTTTGTCAGGAGAGGCAACCAATGCCTGGCAGAGCAGCAGGAATATGGCGGCAATTACCGCTGTTCTCTTCATTATCTTCCTCCTTCATATGCTTTTGCCTGATTCGTAAGCCTCCTGTATGAAGCCTGATGCCCTTGTCTGTGCGGTATTCCCGCATCCTTTGCCGAGCACCATGCCCATATCGGTGAAGCACACATGGCGGCACAGCGTTCTGCAGTGATGTTCGATGCCATCCATCGCTATCCCATGCAGCTGCGGTCAGGGCAGTTTTCCTCCTTCCTTATTCCCTGAGGAACGCCTTGTCGGATTCCGGTATCCCGCTGTCTGTGATATAGCGCTCTGCCTTTGTCCTTAGATCGTATTTCTCCCGCAGCGCGGATATCTCCTTCATCATCGGGGAGGCATGGTGCTGATCGAGGGCTGCCTGATCGCGCCATCTGTCTATGAGGAGCACCGTCTCCGGATCGTCCATGGGGATGAAGTAGCGGTAGCCCTCATTGCCATCCTCTGCCCTGATCCGGCTGGCTATGCCCCGTCTCTCCATCTCCTCCGCAAACGCCTTTGCGCTGCCGTTGCTGCCGCGGTAGAGGAGATTGATTGAAATACCCATCAGAGGATGTCCTCCGTGACCCTGCCATCCAGGAGCCTTCCGGTCCTTATGCGGAGCAATGGGTATTTCCTCTTCAGATCGCGGACGGCCGGCTCGATTCCGCTGCCTCCCGATGTCGCGAATACGGCGATATCCTTCCCCGCGAGGCTGCAGCCTCCGATGAATGAATCGATGATCCTCGGTGCTACGCCCCACCATATGGGGAATCCGATATAGACGGCATCATAGGCTCCTGTGTCAGGCAGTTTCCCCGAGATCGCCGGCCGTGAAGATCCGTCCTTCATCTCCACCGAGCTCCTGCTTCCCTTATCCGTCCAGTCAAGGTCCGAGGCAGTGTATGGCACCTCAGGCCTTATCTCATAGAGACTGGCTCCTGTGAGTCCGGCAAGCGCGGCCGCAGCCGCGGCCGTGGTACCGCTTGCTGAGAAATAGGCGATGAGCTTCTTCATATTCCCTCCTTAATGCACATTGTCTTCGAGCGCAGTATGTCGCCGATGCAGCTTTCGACAAGGCTGCTGATCGATGGGATCATGGTATCGATCCCGGCTTCCCTCATGGCTTTTTCCTGCTTTTCCGTTGGATAGGCATATGGATATACCCCATACATGAAGGCGAGCATCTCCAGCACCGCCTCCTGCCGTGTCTCCTCCGGCAGCGAAGGGAAGAACTTCCCGATGCAGCCGGTGAGCGTCTGCCGTGCCTCCCCGTATATGCGCTTGAATGCCACAAGCCGCTCCAGCCTGCTATGCTCCTCTATCTCATAGAGGTTCATGCACTGTATTCGCAGCATCAGGGCACGGCGCTGCATGGATTGCCCGATTGCCTTTGCGAATCTGTCTATGGAAAGATTTTCCTCTCTATGAATCTTTATAAGTGAATCATTCCATAATCGGTATTCATTACCGAGTATTGCTAGGAATATCTCCTCCTTGGTATGGAAGTAGTTGTAGATAGCCGGCCTTGAGAGGCTTGTCTCCTTGCTGATCTCATTCAGCGTTATCTCCTGGAATGCCATGGTCCTGTACAGCTTCATGCAGGCCTTCATGATCTCCTCAGGCCTCTTCTCCACGACTTCCTTCGCAACTCTTGCCATCCTGCACCTCTATTCTGACGTTCTGTCTGTAAAATAGGACTATTATGACGATATGTCAATATATTATCCTGCAGCATTCCCCTGCCGGCTGCAGCTGGGACATGTGGCTTCCTTCCATCAGCGCCTGTGGTATCATCCATGCAGGAGGATGACGGGTGGCGCAGCATATCAGGGTGTTAGGGCATGATCCGCAGTGGCGGGAGATGTTCAGGAAGGAGAAGGAAAGGATCGGATGCATGCTGCAGGGCAATGCAGCCGCCATCTATCATATCGGGAGCACTGCGGTGCCGGATCTGGCTGCGAAGCCTGTGATCGACATCATGGTGGCTGTCCGGAGCCTTGATGAGGCCGACAGCAGGGCGGATGATTTCAGGGCAGCTGGATATGAATGGCTTGGCGAATACGGTATTCCGGGACGGCGGTATCTGAGGAAAGGCGGTGATGAACGGACGCATCAGGTGCATATATTCCATGTGTCCGATATCCACAATATAGTCCGTCATCTTGCTTTCCGTGATTTCCTAAGGACGCATGAGGAGGAAAGAAGGCAGTATGCGGAACTGAAGGAAGCGCTTGCGGAGCGTTTTCCCCGTGACATCGATGGGTATTCGGATGGAAAGGACATGATGGTGCGCATTCTGGAGGCAAGGGCGCTCTCATGGTATGACGATTCCTGGGACAGGCTGTACCTTGCTGCTGCCGCCAGAAAGACGGATCGCAGGCTGACGGAGCATGTTGAGGCTGGAGCTGTTGCCGCTGCCCTGATGGCCGGGAGCGGCAGGATCTATGCAGGGGTCTCGATCTATACCGCATGCTCGCTCGGCATGTGCGCAGAGCGCAATGCGATAGGCAGCATGATCACAGAAGGTGAGAGCACTATACTGAAGCTCGTGGTTGTGATGCCCGGTGGAAGCACAGGGCTTCCATGCGGGGCATGCAGTGAGATGATCAGGCAGCTTGGCTGCTCCCCCTTGCTCCTCCTGGATTATGAGACAAGGGAAACAGCAGTGCCTGGGTGCTTTGCAGGACCATGGTGGGGCGCACGGCAGTGACTGCCAGCGGCTCTCCGTGAGGCATGGAAGGATGGAGTATATAAGCCATTACCAGTCACCACTTGGGAAGATGCTCATTGCGGCAGATGATGAAGGCCTCACGGGGCTGTGGTTCCGCGGCCAGAGGTACTTCGCGCTCTCGCTCAGCCCTGAGCACGAGGAACGGGGCCCGTATTCCATGATGCAAAGCGCTGGCTCGACATCTATTTCTCCGGCACGGAGCCGCTGTTCCCGGTTCCGCTGCATATCAAGGGGACTGCTTTCCAGCGGGAGGTATGCAGCCTGATGCTCACGATACCATAGGGCCAGACGATGACGTATGGGGAGATCGCTGCAGCGATTGCCGGGCGTCATTCGATTCCGCGCATGTCAGCCCGTGCTGCAGGGTATGCGGTAGGGCATAATGCGATCTCGATCATCATCCCATGCCATCGCGTTGTGGGCGCTGGCAGGATGCTCACAGGCTATGCGGGAGGATTGCAGCGCAAGATGAGGCTCCTGGAGCTGGAGGGCGTGGATATCACCCGCTTCCATGGCTGAGGATCCCCACCGGAATCTGCCGGCTCCCTCAGGGCTGGCTCACTTCAGCTTCTTCCCATCTGAGAATGCCTTGCCGACCTTCTCTCCGAGGGCTACGTAATCGAAGTGCACAGGGTCATAGGTCAGCGGGCGGATGAGACGGTAGTCGGGCTTGCCATCCTCTCCTATGACCGATTCATCCGCACTCACGTTCACTATGCGCCCGATGATGTGCTCGTCGCCATCGATGCGGACAAGGGTGCATTCCATCGAAAGCGGCAGCTCGTTGAAGATCGGGGCGTTGACGCGGCTGCTTCTGGTGACGGTGAATCCGGCCTTGCTGACCTTGTCTGCGGTGCTGCTGCCGCTCACTATCCCGACATAGTCGCAGGGAATCACAGTGCTCTCGGTCGCGAATGCGAGGGTGAATGCCTTGCTTTCCCTTATGTTCCTTGTTGTCTTGTGGTCCCTGCTCAGGCAGAGCACCACCTGGTCATCATCGTATATGGCTCCCCATGCCGCATTCATTGCATTGGGGGTTCCGTTCCCGTCGTATGTGCCTATGATCAGCACGGGCTGGGGATATATCCATGTCTTCGGTCCGAAATCCTTCCTCATTCCATTCTCCTTGATACGGAAGGTAATCCCATCCTGAAAGGATGGCAATGCCGCATTCCGTTTTCCTCCCTATCAGATAGGATACCTTGACGCTCCGGCGTGAGGTGGATACCTTAACTCCGATGGAGAATGATATGGATAGAAGAACAGTCTATCTCGATAACAACGGCACGACCCGGATGGCCGACGAAGTGATTGCGTTCATGCATTCCAATGATCCGCTCTATGGCAATGCATCCAGCATGCACTCGCTGGGACGACAGGCTGCTGCCGGAATAGAATGGGCGCGCGGAAAGGCAGCGGATCTCATCGGGGCTGACAGCCACGATATCTACTTCACTTCCGGCGCATCGGAAAGCAACAACACCGTCCTCAATATCTTCAGGGACAGGGCGGATGACGGTGATGCGAGGAACCGCATCATAGTCTCCGCTGTTGAGCATCCTGCGACCATCGAGACTGTGAAGTACCTCAGGGGCAGGGGTTACAGGATCGATCTCTGCCCTGTGGACAGCATCGGGCGGGTGAAGCTCGATGAGCTTGAGCGCCTTATGGGTGATGATGCTGCGCTTGTCTCGGTCATGACCGGCAACAACGAGTCGGGTACGATACAGCCTGTGAAGGAAGCTGCAGCCATTGCCCACAGGCATGGGGCGTATTTCCATACGGATGCAACGCAGGCAATAGGGAAGATCCCGGTATCCGTTGCTGATATCGGAGCTGATTACCTCTCCATGTCGGCCCATAAGTTCTACGGACCGAAGGGAGTCGGGGTGCTTTATGCAAGGCATGGGGTTCCTCTTTCCCCGTTTGTCCATGGCGGGCATCAGGAGAATGGGGTCAGGGCCGGTACGTACAATAACCAGGCGATACTCGGGCTGGGGAAGGCGGCGGAGCTTGCTGCCGCGAACCTCTCGGATGAGCACGACAGGCTCTGGGACATGAGGGAAGCGCTGAGAAAGGGCATTGAGGAGAGGATCCCGGACGTTGTCGTCAACGGTTCGAACGATGAGGCTCTCTGCCTGCCCGGTACGCTCAATATCTCATTCCCCTCGGCTGAGGGGGAGTCCATACTCCTCTATCTCGATCTCGAGGGCATAGAGGTGTCTACGGGCTCGGCGTGCGCTACAGGCTCCCTGGAGCCGAGCTATGTGCTCCTTGCCGCAGGGCTTGATGTTGAACTTGCGCACGGATCGATAAGGTTCTCATTCGGTCGGTACAACACGATGGATGATGTCGATTATGTTCTTGAGAAGCTCCCGCCGATCATCGAGAAGGTGAGGGCGATGAGCACAAGGAGAATCTGATATGGCAGACAGCTTCATGGCCCAGTGGGTCTATACGGATACAGTGAAGGATCACTTCATCAATCCCCGCAACCTCTGGAAGGAGGGCGAGGAGTTCAAGGCGGATGGAGTGGGTGAGGTCGGCTCCCTTGCCTGCGGCGACCAGATGAGGGTCGGCATAAAGGTCAGGGATGGCAGGATAGATGATCTCAGGTGGCTTACCTATGGCTGCGCCTCGGCAATCGCATCCACATCCATGATGAGCGAGATGGCGAAGGGGATGACGCTTGAGGAGGCCTATCATCTGACGCCTTCCATGATAACCGATGCCCTCGGCGGGCTTCCTGAGCATAAGTTCCACTGCTCGGTGCTCGGCGACAAGGCCCTCAGGGCGGCAATAGATGACTATCTCGAGAGGAACGGCATGCCGAATCCCTATAAGGGGACGACTGCGAAGGTGATCTGCGAGTGCAAGGGCGTTACCGATCAGATGATCGAGAACCTCGTGAAGAGCGGCAAGGTGAGCGATTTCGAGGAGCTCCAGAGGGAGACGGGCTGCTGCACCGCATGCGGCAAGTGCAGGTCCAGGATCCTTGAGGAACTCAACGAGTGCCTTCATATCTACGGCAAATGATAAGCATCTACCTTGATGCGGTGAAGGATGCCCTCTATCCGAAGAAGAAGGGCGTCCTCACAAGGCGCAGCAGATACATCAGGATCGAGCCCCTGTCTCCCTATACAAAGGATGAGATCAGGACCCTGCGCCTGCGCCTGCATCTCTCGGTAGGGCTTTTCGCCGATCTTCTCGGGGTCTCCGAGAAGACGGTCGAAGCCTGGGAGAGCGGGCATAATGAACCTTCAGGACCTGCGCTGCGCCTCATGAACATGCTGCAGCGCTATCCTGATATCCTCATAGAGACGCATACCGTCTACGAGACGGGAGCTAGATAGCCCCGTATACCGATCCCCCTATGAATTCCCTGAGGAGGGAATCCGGCGGTACCAGGTCGGATGGGATCGGGTAGACGAACTCGAGGAAATCGAGAAGGCGGCGTGCTGTCGTGTATGAATCCCCGCTTTCCTTCGCCACTGACTTCAGAAGCGGTACGGCATATGGCTTTATGACGCCCATCTCATACTCGAGCGCGCTGTTTATCATCACATCCGCGTTGTTCTGGAATGGGAAGATGTGGTTCTTCTCCCCGCGCTCCACGGAAGGCCATCTGGAAAGCGTCTCGACAGCATTGAAGCCCCGCGTCCTGCTGTCACGTATCATGCGGCGGAGTATGCGGTTGTCGGTGGTGCTTATGCGTGATCTCGTATCGAGATTCACCTGCGTCAGCGCCGATATGTATACCCTGAAGATATTCTCCTCCGGTATATCCGGGATAAGGTCCGGATTGAGGCCGTGTATCCCTTCGATCACGAGTATCGAGCTCTCTCCCATCCTCACGCTTTCGCTGCTCAGCGATGCTGTCTTCGTCCTGAATGAGAAGGAGGCCGGATGGACCTCCCTGCCGGCTATGAGATCCCCTATCTGCTTCCTGAAGAGCGGGAGATCCAGGGATTCCAGCACCTCGTAGTCCTTCTCGCCGTATTCATCGAGGGGAACTTTGTCAGGTGTAAGGTAGTAGTCATCCAATGAGATCTTCACGGGTTCGAAGCCATCCACCCTGAGCTCGTCCGAGAGCTTGAGCGAGAATGTCGTCTTGCCGGAGGATGACGGGCCTGCGATGAATACGACCTTCACATCGCCTCTGTCCCTTATCATCCTGGAGATATCGGAGATGCGGCGCCTCTGCAGCGCCTCCGATAGCATTATCGTCTTCTGTATGCTGCCTTCCGCCGTCTTCCTGTTCAGGTCTCCGAGCGATGTCAGCCCGAGTATGCCTGCGTATCTCTTGTTCTCCCTGAATACCGAGAAGAGCAGGGGATTGTCCACGAAAGGCATCAGGCGGAACGGATCCCTGCTCTGCGGATACCTCAGGAGAAGCCCATCCTCATAATCCCTCAGCTCCCATATCTCGAGATACCTGGCTGATGGAAGCATCGGCTCATAGTGCATCTCCAGGCATGTTCCGAGACGTGCGAAGGTATATGAGCTGCTGTTCGCCGTATCAAGGAGATTTATCGTCTCCTGCAGATTATGCTCCCTGGAATAGGCGAGAGCCTCATCGGCCGTAAGCTCCACGAGCTCTATAGGCATATCCTCATTGATCGCGCACTGCATCACGGCCTTCAGGCGAGGGGTATCGGGACTGTCCCCGTCACGGTACCTGAAGTAGAATCCGTCCCCCAGGCTGTGGCCGATTATCAGGGTGCGTTCCGGAGCTATGAGCGCAGAGGCATAGCAGAGAAGGAAGCAGAGGCTCTTCCTGTAGACCCTCTTCCCGAGCGCCGAGGTGAGCCTGACAGTCTCTATCTCCGCATTGCCATGGAGGTGCTCCTGCAGCGATGCAAGACGTCCATTCACCTTTGCGGCTACTATCGGGTCGGATGAATATGAAAGATCCCTCTTGCTGTCGAGAAGATCGAGGAGCCTTGTCCCCTCGACTATATCGATTCCCTTTCCGTCAATCGTGGCTGTAAGCATCTTCATAGGGAATAGGATAGCACATCAGCATTATGAGAGGATGAAGATTGTCATGGCTTTTGGGCGATGGCTGTGTAGCTTGCTGTCAGGAGATGCGGATCCTTCATCAATGATTTTGCAAGATTTATGAATAGCTTCATGCAAGAGGAAAGATACATTCCATTCCTATATGCAACAGCGAATCTGAATTCCGTGCATGGTTCACCTACGGAGAAATATGCAAGAGGCTTCTCTGTCTGTATCTGGCTCAGCGGTACTTCCCCTGCGAATGTCATGCCCTGATTGCTGCTTACCAATTGCATGATGATATCTATATTGCTTACTGTCAGGGCAATATTTGGATTGACTTTGTAGCTTTTGAGCAGATCATCGGCTACTTGCCTTGTTTTATGGCCAGGCTGCTGCAATATGAAGTTCTCATTCTCAGCATCGCTCAGGTTGAACCAAGGATATCTGCAATTCTGCCTTATTTCATATTTCCGTGCCAGAGGATTCTCAGGTGACATCACCAGAAGCACCTCTTCATGGCTTAGGATCTCATATGTGATTGCATTGCTTTTGACGGGCAATGTTATGAAAGCCAGATCCACATCACCGTTAAGGAGGCTTTCTTCGATATTGTTCGATCCGTTTTCCAGGACTGATATCCTGATCTTCGGATACTGCTGCCAGAATCTTGATATGAGACGCGGAAGGATATTTATCCCTCCGCACATCCTGAAAGCGACTTTCAGTTCTCCGTCTTCTTCATTCTTTATATCAGACAGCTCGCTATCAAGTTCTTTCTTGATCCTTAGGATTGTCTTTGCGGATTCGACATATCTTTCCCCTGCATAAGTCAGGAAGAATCTGTTTCCCTGTTTGGAGAAGATCGGCTGTCCTAATGAATTCTCAAGGGTCTGGATGAATTTGCTCAGGGTCGGTTGTGATACATTCAGGTCTTTCGCAGCCTGTCCGATGCTTTGGGTCCGTGCTATCGCAATTACGTATTCCAGTTCTCTGAAGCTCATTGCCGCCCTCCAAACTATGAATTTCAGCTATAAGAATTATAGATAAAATGAATTTGATAAATAATAACATGAATATTACCATGAAAGCACGAATAGGCAAGGAATTATGGAAGACTTTATCTTACGTCGCCAAATTGAAGTTGAGGATTCGTTTGATGTTGTTGTTGCGGGCGGCGGGCCAGCTGGGGTAGCTGCCGCTGTTGCTGCTGGACGGCTTGGGAAGAAAGTTCTCCTCCTGGAAGCGATGGGCTGCCTGGGCGGCATGGGAACTTCCGGTCTCGTTTCTGCATTCGGGCCGATGTCCAATGGCGTAGAGATGCTTACGCAGGGCTTTGTGAAGGAAGTGGTTGAACGTATGTATTCAGCTGGCTGGATGGAGTATGGCGTGACTCCAGAAGCCTGGACCACAAGCTATATGCGATGGACGCAGTACAATCCTGAGTATCTCAAGATAGTTTATGACGAATTCGCCGAGAAGGCCGGTGTGGAAGTCAGGTTCTATACCCGTGTCATAGATGCCGATGTAGATGGGAATTCAGTCAATGGCGTAATCATAAGCAATATTGATGGATACAGGTTCATCAAAGCAAAAGCGTATATCGATGCGACAGGAGATGCTGTGCTGTCTGCCTTGTGCGGTGTCGAATACCATGAAGCATACAGGGATACGGAGAAAGGACAGCCTTCCACATTGGTATCAATCTGGGGTGATATAGATTGGGATGAGGCAAAGGATACGATTCCAGGCCATAAGAAGCTGATTCTGGAAGCGATAGCGAACGGTATGTTCACTGTTCCTGATCGGCAGTTTGGCATAAACCGCATCGGAAAGCATACGGGTTATCTGAATGCAGGTCATTTGTTCGGAACGAATCCCATAAGCAATAGATCTGTATCGGATGCGTTGCGCTGGGGACGTAAGCAGCTGCTGGAATATGAGGCTTTCCTGCATGATAGGCTTCCTGGATTGGAGCATGCGGATCTGATTTCCACAGGAGCGCTTCTTGGCAATAGGGAATCAAGGAGGATAATCGGGGAAGAGCAGCTTACCAAGGAGGATTTCTTCGCAAAGCGCCAGTTCGTCAATCAGATTGCCGTATACAACAGGTTCCTTGATATCCACCCATATGATTCATCTGTTGAGGAGTGGGAACGATTCCAGACATTCCACAATAAATACCAGCTCGGTGTCGGCGGGATGATGGGAATACCATACGGAGTGCTTGTTCCCCGCAGCTGGGAGAATATATGGGTAGCAGGTAGATGCGTTTCCGTGGATAACCAGGTCCTTGGTGTGATAAGGTCCCAGCCTTGCTGCGCCGTTATGGGACAGGCCGCAGGCTGTGCAGCTGCTATAGCCGTGGAGAATGGCTGCAACGCCAAAGATGTGCCGATTGCAGATCTTCAGTCCGTACTTAGAAATCAGGGAGCATATATCCCTTCATATAAATCATGATTCAAAAGGAGGATTCTGATTATGATGAGAAAAAGGATTGTGATTGCTTTCCTCATGGTTCTGCTGCTTGTCCCTGCTATGCTTGCTGCTTCTGGCTCTTCTGAAGCCGATGAAGGTCTTCTTATTGAAACGGGAAATGGCAGGACCATCACTTTGGCAGATGGAACGGTTTATCCCAATAGGCAGATTGAGCTTATAGTCCCCCTGAAGGCTGGTGGCGGAACTGATGTCTTCTGCAGGCAGCTTGCCCAATCCATGTATAAGGTGATGGGACAGCCTGTGGTGATCAATAATATTGATGGCGCTTCCGGCCTTAGGGGGATAGGAGTCGCACTCAATGCGAAGCCTGATGGCTATACCCTGGTAGCCTCGAATCCGCCAGGAGAGCAGATTGCGTATCTCAGCCAGAAGCCGGATTATGATATGAGCACGCTTACCTCGATTGCCGGTTATTCAAGTGATGTCATCTGCATCATCGCAAGGGCCGATCTTCCCTATGATACATTCCCTGAATTGATCAAGGCTTATCAGGATGGTGAAATCAGTACGATCGGGACTCCTGGAAAGGGAGATGCCGGCCATATAGCCATAAACCTTGTCAAGCAGCAGACAGGCATGGATTTCAAGACCGTGATTACCTATGGTGGAAGCGGTGATGTTGTTGCCGCGCTTCTCCGTGATGAGATCGATGTAGGCGTTGTCCCATCAAATGCTTTCATCACGGCTTATACCGATGGAGAGATCAAGCCGATAGTTGCCCTTTCGGATGAACGCTTCCCGACATTCCCTGATCTTCCTGCTTATGGGGCTGATTATGGATATCCATCGATTGAGAGCCTGACTATCCTCAGCCGCTGCATCTTCGCACCTCCCGGCTTGCCTGAGGAAATCCAGGAGTATCTGGCAAGTGTCGTTGAGGAAGCTGTGCAGGATCCGGAGCTGGTATCCTTCGCAGAAGGACGCAACCTTCCTGTCATCTTCTCTGATAGTGCAGAGGTGGCTGAGATACTGAGCAATTCCCTTATCGTGGATGAATCAGTTGACCTCGATGTCTAGTCTTCGTTCTTGATCCTGACTCCCCAGCGGCCTTTATGGCCCGCTGGGATAGAAAACGGTAGAAAAATGAAAAGAATCATAGAGAAATTCGAATCACCGCTTGAATTCGTATGCCTGCTGTTCATATTCATTGTCTCAGCATATTTCTTCATAGTATCTTTTTCGTTCTCAGATGGCGATGAACTGTTTCCCAGGCTTACGTCCGGCGCGGCTCTTATCTGTACGGTAGTTTATTTCCTCAGATCCTTATTCGGTCCTGAGTCTGAGGACGGGAAAACAGCGGAAAAGATGGAAGGGGAGGATTCTCCATTCAATAAGCAGGTGATTGTCTCTGCTGTTCTCTTCTTCGCTTATTTTGTGTGTGTCTGGCTTTTTGGCTTCCTCTTGACCTCGGCAGTATTTGCCATCATATATCCTCTTTGCTTTCGTTATAGGAGCACAAAGGGGATTGTATGTCTTTTCCTTGTCAATGCAGCGATTGTCCTTGCTTTCCAGAAGCTTATGGGAATGACCCTAAGCAGGGGCGTGCTGATTGATCTTACCAGGATCTTCTTCTAGCGAGGCGTTCTATGTTTGAGTCTATTCTTGCGACACTTCCGATGGCTTTGGGAGAGCTCTTCTCTCCTATATGCCTGTTATCATGCTTGCTCGGATCCATCATAGGGTTTACGGTAGGGGCTATCCCCGGCATCGGAGCGACCGTTGGGATTGCGCTTATGATTCCCTTGATGATGCGCGTTAATCCTGCTGCGGCGCTGAGCATGTTCGTATCTATATACATGGGAGGAGAATTCGGAGGATGCGTTTCCGCGATCCTCATAAATGTACCGGGGACCGGATCTGCAGCTGCAACGGTTATGGATGGATTCCCTATGAGCAAGAAAGGAAAGGCCATCACCGCATTGTCCATTTCCGCATTTGCCTCATTCATCGGCGGGATCATATCTCCGATGATCCTCATTCTCGTCCTGCCGTTCCTTTCAAGGTTCATACTTATATTCGGCACACCCGAATTCTTCCTGCTTGCGATAATCGGGGTGACATGCATCACTGCCGCGACGGGAAAGTCCGTATTGAAGGGACTGATTGTAGGCTTCTTCGGCCTTATGCTCTGCACTGTAGGCATCTCTCCGGTCAATGCCCAGCAGAGGTACACCTTCGGCTCGATCTATCTGTTTGATGGTTTCGGATTCCTCCCGGCATTGATAGGGCTTTTCGGAATAGCCGAGATGCTTAAGCTCCTGCGAAGCCAGGATTCAGGGATATCCACGATGCAGGAGCTGAAGGGGAGCCGATGGGAAGGGATAATCCTGACCCTCAAAGGGTGGAAGACGCTGCTGTATTCATGCATGCTCGGCCTGTTCATCGGATTGGTGCCTGGCGTAGGGGCAACGACTGCAAGCTTTGTTTCATGGGCGCAGGCAAAGAAGATATCCAAGACTCCGGAGGAATTCGGAAAAGGATGTCCTGAAGGCATCATCGCAACAGAGTCCTCGAATAACAGTGTCATAGGAGGAGCATTGATACCGACGATTATGTTCGGAATACCGGGCAGTGCAACCGCAGCGGTTGTCCTTGGCGGATTGATGATGCTCGGTATACAGCCAGGGCAGGCTTTATTCAGGGGAGAGGGATTGGTTACTACTGAGGTCATCCTGCTCAGCCTGATATTATCAGCGACATTCCTTCTGTTTGTCGGTATCTTCGTTGCCCCTTATTTCGGGAAGGTGACACTTGTCCGTAAGGAACTTCTTATCCCTACTGTCATAGTCCTGGCTTCCTTGGGGATCTATGTGTCGAACAACAATCTGTTCGATGTATTCCTTATAATGCTTTTCGGGATCATCGGGTATCTGTTTGTCAGTGCGGATTTCCCATTGTTCCCACTGGTGCTGGCTCTGATTCTCGGGAACATGATTGAAGAGAATTTCCTCCGTACCATGGCGCTTTCCGATGGTCATATATTTGCATATTTCTTCGAAAGGCCTGCCTGCATCGTCCTGCTGCTGATAACAGCTTTGCTGCTGTTTGCCTCACCGATCAGGAAACTGGTCCTGAGGATAAGAGCCAGATAGAGGAACCGCTATGAAACATGGACGAATCTACAACTTCTCATCTGGCCCGGCAATGATGCCTGACGCCGTTCTTGAGGAGATCCAGGATGAACTGCTGAATTATCGGGGCACTGGAATGTGCGTCATGGAAATGTCGCACAGATCTGAGGATTACAGATCAATAGCCAGGCAGACTGAAGCAGACCTGAGGCTGCTGCTGTCCATTCCAGATGAATACCGCGTCTTGTTCATCCAGGGTGGCGGAACGCTGGAGTTCTCAATGGTCCCCCTGAATCTCAGAAGGACAGGAAAGTGTGTTTATATCGATACTGGCCTATGGTCAGGCAAGGCAGCGGACGAGGCTCGTCGCTTTGGGGAGGTCATTGTCGCGGCTTCCAGCAAGGATCGAGGATATACATATATCCCTGATTGCTCGGATCTGATCCTGCCTGAAGACACGGATTATGTTTATATCTGTGAGAATGAGACAGTGAATGGCGTCGCTTGGGATAAGCTGCCGGATACGAAAGGATATCCGCTGATTGCAGATCAATCCTCGATGTTCCTGTCGAAACCCTGCAATGTCAGGGACTATGGGATGATCTGGGCTGGAGTCCAGAAGAATGTAGGGCCAGCAGGCATGTCGATTGTCATAATAAGGGAGGATCTCATAAGGACGGATCTTGATAGCAGGATTCCCGTTTATCTTAGATACGATACCCATGCAAGGACGAATTCCGGATATAACACTCCGAATACCTGGTCGGTGTATTGCTGTGGGAAGGTGATACGGTATCTTCTCGAAAATGGAGGACTGGAGGAAATCCACAGGAGGAATATGCGGAAAGCAGATCATCTCTATGATTTCCTGGATTCATCTGCACTGTTCCATAACAGGGTGGAAAGGAAATATAGATCGATTATGAATGTTCCTTTCGGTACAGGTGATCCGGATCTGGATACTGAAGTTGCTTCACAGGCCAGGCAGAACGGACTCAAAAGCCTTGCTGGCCATCCTTCTGTGGGAGGGTTGAGAGCTTCCATATACAATGCCATGCCTCTGGAAGGAGTGGAAAGGCTCGTTGATTTCCTGTCATCCTTCGAGAAGGAGCATACAGCATGAGGAAAAGCAGATGCTTTCATTTGCAAACGATTATTCGATAGGTGCGCATCCTGATGTCCTGAAGCGGATAGCTGAGACAAATCATGAATGCACGGCCGGTTATTGCGACGATGAGCACTGTGTTCTAGCCGCGGATAGGATACGCTCCGCCTGCCATGATCCGACCGCACAGGTTTATTTCATTACAGGCGGGACTGTTGCCAATAAGACGGTCATCGATTCCATGCTGCGGTCGGAGGAAGGTGTGATTGCTGCGGAATCCGGGCATATAAATACCCATGAAGCAGGGGCGATAGAAAGCTCTGGGCATAGGATTCTCCCGATCAAGCAGAGGAACGGGAAGATATCGTCTTCCGATCTTGTACACTATCTCCGGTCATTCCATAGCGATCCGAATAGATTCCAGATGGTCTATCCCGGAATGGTCTTCATATCCTTTCCAACAGAGATGGGCACTTTGTATAGCAAGGAGGAGCTCGCGGATATTCTTGGGGTATGCCGTGAATACGGTCTTCTCCTTTATATCGATGGAGCTCGGTTGGGGTATGGCCTTGCCTCGCCGCTTTCGGATCTCTCCTTGCCTGATATAGCGAGATCCTGTGATGTCTTCTATATAGGCGGAACGAAGAATGGGGCGCTGCTGGGAGAGGCGGTTGTCTTTCCTTCTGGCAAAGCTCCCGCACATTTCAGCACCATAATGAAACGCCAGGGCGGACTGCTCGCAAAAGGCCGGCTCCTAGGCGTTCAGTTCGAGGCACTGTTCAGCGACGATCTTTATTCCAGAATCGCAAAGCGCGGGGTGGAACAGGCTTTCAGGATATCCCAGGTGCTTCAGAAGCATGGCATCCGTCTGTGGATGCCAGTCGAGACGAATCAGGTCTTCGCTATTCTTGCCGATTCTTATGCGGACAGACTTGCCAAGTGCGTCATATATCGTTATTGGCTCAGGTATGATGAGACGCATATAGTGGCAAGATTCGTTACGACATGGGCTGTTTCCGATGACGATATAAGGAACCTGGATATCATTCTGGATTCATTGGGGTAATGCTCTTCAGAAGAGGGAAGGGGATGTGTCCCCGTATCCTTCCATTTCCTTCCTTATCCACCTCATGAGCACCGAGGTTATATAGGAGCATTCGTCATCCGTAAGATCCCTTCCCTGCGGTATGTGATGCCATTTCCCAAGGCAGCCTCTGCAGCAGCATCCGGTGGCATGCTGTGCAATGAACACAGGATGTCCTTTCATCGGTGTCTGCTTTCCGTCGTTGACAGGGGATCGCGGCCTGAGACGCTTGTCCACGAAGTCTGATGCATGGGCTCCGATCACATCCATTCCCTTCTTCAGGACATAGTCCTTGTCCTCCGCAGAGAGATGGAACCTGCTCCTGAAAGCTGAGCGAGAGAGCCTTTCCTGAAGTGCTTTCCAGTCTTCATCGGTCATAGCGCATAAAACCCATAATTTCATTTTATCAGAAAAATAGCACTAAATGATAGGGGGGGGGATTGACAACCCCAGAGGGGGGGGGATAATCTACCCATAGATTTCAATAATCTGGAGGATTTGAAAATGAAGAAGACAATTTTCGTTACTCTTCTGGCTGCTATGATGCTTTTTGCATTCACTGCATGTGAAAACAGCACATCGACAGACATCAGCAAGGTAGTAGCTTACAGCGCTACACAGTTAGCTGATTACCTTGCCAATGATTCAGTTAAGGAAATCACAGTTGTAGGCGAACTTGAGATTTCCAAAAATATTGATAATCCAATAGTAATCGATCATGCAGTTACAGTGAAGGGTGCTGATGATGATTCTGCTATTGTTCTGAATGGAGTACTTGAGCCATCTTCTGAGTGTTTCATTACTGTCACTGCAGAAAATGTTGTGATTGATGGCATTGATATTACAGCTACAGGAACAGCTTGGGGTGTTATTAACTCAAGGGCAAACAATTTTGCATTCAGGAATGGAACAATAACAGGTAACGACTTTGCAATGGGCATTCTTCTTGACACAAATGTAACAACAGGAACAGTAATTGAGAATGCAACAATCACGAAGACAGATAGGCCGGTATATTCATCTGCTATGGTTACTGATTATAAGGTAAGCAATGTTACATTTGATGGTTATATTGAGATGGAGAAGGTTGCAGATACGGTTGTTGTTGAAGGGTCTAATAAGACTTCTGATTCTGAAAAGGCTGGAATTTTCGTGTTCACTGGTACGACTTTTGCTACAACAGAAGAGGCAGCGGCTGCTATTGCAAGGTTCAAGGAAGCAAATGTCAATCTTTCTGCAGATCTTATAACATCAGGTGAACCTGCAAGTGATCCTGCAAGTAGCAACTGAGTTATAATGTGACTGAATACAGAGGCACGCTCTCGGGTGTGCCTCTTTCAGAATGGAGGAAATCCAGATGACTATGTCGGAAAGATCCTCCGCTGTGAAGAGGTCATGGGTGCCTTCTGATAAGAGGCATGAGTGCCTGGATCTCTTCGAGAAGGGATATGGATATAAGAAGACGGCGCGTGAGACTGGGCTGAATATGTACACTGTGCGGGAGTACAGGAGGCGGTATGCCTCAGGGGATACTGCCTGGGCATTCAGGTTCAGCGACGATGCCGGTTGATAGCAGGGGAATGGGCTTCGGTCTGTTCCCTTTTTGCT
>CALXYI010000040.1 GCA_944392935.1 uncultured Spirochaetaceae bacterium | reverse complement strand
ACCATCACGCGGATCGTATGCCTGAGACCGCCGGAGATATCGGCTTCCTGCACGCAGAAAAGCGGAGTCAGCGTGCCGAATCCTGCCTTCCTGCAGGCAGCTGCAGCATTCCTTGTCCTTATGTCCCTTGTCTGGGAGAAGAGGATGAAGGCCGCATCACGGTCGGAGATGCCGTTCTCCTCGTAAATCCTTGCCATGAGCTCCCCGACAGCCTCATCCACCTCAGAAGGCGAATCATGGCCGACAGTCGTAGCTCCCCTTATCGCGTATACGCATTCTTCCATATCAGGTACCTCCTCCGAGCGAGAAGCCGTTCATTATGATGATATTGAGCATATCTATTATGATGGATACAGCGAAATAGGCCGCGATGCGCAGCAGTGTCATGAAAACAGGCTGCAGGCAGAGCACGCGGGAATAGAAGAACTGGTAGATGCTGGCGAGGACTATCCAGACCCCCTCAAGGAAGATCGTCCATCCGATGAGCATCTGGGAAAGGGTGACGAATGATACGAGCACCTCGCTCACGGGATAGTAGAGGAACAGCACGAAGAGGAGCGCGAAGAACATATACAGCGCCAGAAGATATGAATGTATCCGCGATGAGAATGCGAGGATCCTCCTGAATGCCAGCATGGCATCATCCTATCATATTCCCCGCATGACAGCCATGGCATGATATAATGGCAGATGGAGGAATCTATGAAGGACACAGGATTCACAGCTGCAGACATCCTCCTTCCGGGGAAGGATATCGACATGGAGAAGTGGGCAGTCGTCGCATGCGACCAGTTCACATCACAGCCGGAGTACTGGGAGGAAGCCGGCAGGATCGTCGGCGAAAGCCCCTCGACGCTCCGCATGATCCTCCCCGAATGCTATCTTGAGGCAAGCGGCAAGGAAGAGAGGATCAGGAACATCGATGAGACGATGGACCGCTACCTTGCCCAGGGAATATTCCGCGAATACAGGGATTCATTCATCCTGGTCGAGAGGCAGACGGAATCCGGGACGAGATACGGCCTTGTCGGGAAGCTCGACCTGGAGAAATACGACTACTCACCCGATTCGGTATCCCCGATAAGGGCAACGGAGGGAACGATCCTCTCCAGGATCCCCCCGCGCAAGGAGATAAGGAGGAACGCCCCTCTTGAGCTGCCGCACATAATGGTGCTCATCTCAGACAGCAGGAAGAGCGTCATAGAGCCGCTTGCAAGGAAGAAGGCGGAGCTGGAGACCGTCTATGATTCACCTCTGATGCTCGGCGGCGGCCATGTCACGGGATACCTCGTTGACAGCGAGGAGGACAGGAAGGGCGTATACGCAGCCCTTGAGGCCATGGCAGATAAGCTGGACAGCAGCAATCCCCTGCTCTATGCGATGGGCGACGGGAACCACAGCCTCGCGTCGGCGAAGAGCTGCTGGGAGGATATCAAGCAGAAGCTTCCTGCGGCCAGGAGGGAGACCCACCCCGCACGCTATGCCCTTGTGGAGATAGAGAACATATTCGATCCCGGGCTTGAGTTCGAGCCGATCCACCGGGCATTCTTCGGCATCCAGCAGGATTCATTCGACACGATACTTGCCCATCATGCAAGGATGATCGAGAAGAAGGAAACAGGATCGGTTGCCGAGGCGATAAGGAAGATAAACAGGCAGAAGCAGAGCTTCGCCCTCCTTTCCGGCGGAAAGGTATATGTCTACTCGCTCGATGGCACGGAGCGTGCGATGCCGGCATGGACAGTCCAGAGCCTCATCGACGAGATGCTTGCGGCGAAGGCGGGGACCGTCGATTACATACATGGAGTGAAGGCTGTCGAGGAGCTCAGCGCGAAGGGTGCAATCGGCCTCATACTCCCTGAGATACCCAAGGAGACATTCTTCGATTCCATACTCCACGACAAGGCATTCCCGAGGAAGACATTCTCGATAGGGCATGCGAATGAGAAGAGGTACTATATCGAGGCGCGCCGCATCATATGATGTAGTCCCCCTGCCTTATTATCCTGTACGGCCTGGAAGTGGCATCGATGAGCGTCGATGCCTTTCCTCCGTGGATGCCGGGGGCATCGACGATGAAATCCACGCTTTCCGAGAAGACCGGCAGGATATCGCTGAAGGAAAGGAGGCTTCCTTCCCCTGAGAAGTTGACCGAGGTGGAGAATATCGGACCGGAGATGGGCAGCAGGCGCTGCAGGTACGGATCGGATGGGACGCGCACTGCGGCAGTGCCGCCGTCCGGATCCAGGAGCACCGCGGTGAACGGAGCCGGCCATCTGTCAAGGAGATCCTCAGGGACAGAGAGAGAGGAATGCATCAGCGTCTCCTTGTCCATCAGCGTTATGAAGGATTTCGAGAGCGGCCGGCGCTTTATCGCATAGATCCTCTCCGCAATCTCCTCATCAGCCCTTCCGCAGAGCCCGTATATGGTATCGCACGGCAGGATGCCGACCTCCCCGGAACGGAGCCTCTTCCCTACCTCTATTGCCGAATCAGCCGAATAAGCGAGAATATCAGCCATGGGTCCTCCATAGATGCTGTACAGCGTTCAGGCGAAGTTGGCAAGCCCCTGGATATGGACTGTCCCAGGCACGTCTTCCCGAAGCGCGGAAATGACGGTATCTGACGAAAATCTTCCTTGTAAACCCTATACAGCATTGATATAATCATACAAAAGCGTACCTCTTGGTACTTCGGAGGAATCATGGCCAAACCCTCGAAAACCGCGAAGCTTGTCATCACCAGCATCGTCATCTCCCTGATCGTACTGGCTGCATTCACGCTGCTCTTCATCAATTTCATCGTGCCTGCATACCAGATAACGGAGGATCAGATCTACTCGATCCTCACCAAGCTGTTCCCCGTGCTCATCGGGCTTGTGCTGATCCAGATCGGCGTCATGGCAGCGAAGAGGGGCGAGCCTGAATACAAGGACACGATCGACAGGCTGTCGCCGAATGCATACGACTCGGCGCTCTATTCCTCCCCGAAGGATGATCCGATGCTCCGCGGAAAGGTCAGCCCGGATGCGTTCGCTGCAGGATCGGGAAAGGAAGGAGCTGCGGCAGCGGTCAGGGAGATCGTGAAGGAGGTGCCTGTCGAGGTCGTCAGGGAAGTCCCGGTTGAAGTCGTCAAGGAAGTTCCTGTCGAGGTCATCAGGGAGATACAGGTACCTGTCGAGGTAGAGGTCATAAAGGAAGTGCCGGTAGAGAAGATCGTGGAGAAGGAAGTCCAGGTCGAGGTGGTCAGGGAAGTACCGGTGGAGGTCGTGAAGGAAGTCGAGGTCGTCAAGGAAGTTCCTGTCGAGGTCATAAAGGAGATACAGGTCGAGAAGGAAGTGCCATCAGGATCCGTATCTGTCCCGCTCTCATTCCGCGAAGTCCTCCAGGAGGAAGCTGCCTCCGCTGCGGAGAACGGATACGATCTCTCGCTTGTGGCCATAAAGGAGAGGGACGGGCTGACTGCCGAGGCGATAGAGGCGGAATTCGGAGAGGACACGCTCGTATTCGACGAGGGCGGCTTCTACTACGCCATCCTCCCGCTGTACAGCAAGGAGGAGGCGGAGGCTGCTACCGGAGCGCTTGAGCCGCGGAACGTCGCGACCGTGCATGGCGAGGATATATCGCCGGAGGCATTCATCCAGGCAGCTTCAGCATTCTGATACAGGCCGGCGATTGCCGGCTTTTCCTTTGCCGATTGACTGCGCTTTCCCTGCTTGCCTACACTGCCCCTCTGCAATTAAATTAAAGTGCAAGAGGTAATCAGGAAAATGAACCAGATGGAAAACACGCAGAGAACAGAGGAGATCCTCCCTTCAAGGGCCATAGTGCTTCCTCTTCTGGAAAGGCCTCTTTTCCCGGAGACCTTCACAACGCTCATGATAGGCAGGCCGCAGGATGTGCAGACGATGACCCATGTCATCGAGAACGATGGATACTTCGTGGCGCTCCTGCAGGATCAGGAATCAGGATACAGGAACGTAGGCACCCTCTGCCGCGTATCGCGGTACATCAGGCTGCCAAACAGCTGCATCCATGTATTCGTATCGACGATAGAGAGAGTGAGGATCGATAGGATCGATATCGACGGACAGCTCACATACGCTGACTTCACAGCCGAGCCGGACACTCCGGCAAGGAACGGCAGATCCATAGCATCATTCGTGAGGATCCTCCGCGATACGATCACGGCAATGAGCCAGTCGACGAATCTCTTCTCATTCGCCACGGATGTCAATGTCTCGAATATCGATGATCCGTCGCTGCTCTCGTTCTATGCCGCCTCCGCGATAAACGCACCGGGCACATTCCTCCAGGAAGTACTGGAGACAAGGAGCCCGAAGGACAGGATAGACAAGCTTCTTACCTACATCGCTGCGGAGAAGGACATCATAGACAAGGAGAACGAGATCAAGCAGGAGATCTACAACAAGATCCGGAACCGCAACCGCGAGCAGCTCCTGCGCGAGCAGATCAAGGCACTCAGCAACGAGCTCCAGGAAGTCACTGGGAAGAGCCAGGGAAAAGGCAGGTCAAGCGATGACGATCTCTGGCAGAAGGCGCAGGACAAGAAGCTTCCGCAGGTCTACAGGGAAGCCGTGGACAAGGAGCTCGACAAGCTCTCCGGGCTGGAAGCCATGAATCCGGAATATGCAATGACGAAGCTCTATATAGAGAATATCCTCGCCCTGCCCTTCTCTTTTGAGGAGAAGGTCCCCGGATACTCGATCAGCAAGGTGCAGAAGGTCCTGGAGAAGGATCATTACGGCATGAAGGAAGTCAAGGAGAGGATCGTGGAATTCCTTGCCTCCCGTCTCAAGGCAGGGAACGGCAAGGGCGCGATAATCTGCCTGGCAGGTCCTCCCGGAGTCGGCAAGACCTCGATCGGCTACTCGATCGCGAGGGCGCTGGGAAAGAGGATATTCCGCTTCAGCGTAGGCGGCATGAGGGATGAGGCCGAGATAAAGGGCCACAGGAGGACCTATGTCGGCGCGATGCCGGGCAAGATAATCCAGGCGATGAAGACAGTGGGCGTACCCGATCCTGTCATACTCATCGATGAGATAGACAAGATGGGTGAATCCTACCATGGCGATCCGGCCTCAGCGCTGCTGGAAGTGCTCGACCCGGAGCAGAACACCAGCTTCCAGGACTTCTACATCGATCTGCCATATGATCTCTCGAATGTCCTCTTCATCGTCACTGCAAACGATGTATCGAGGATTCCGGAGCCGCTTCTCGACAGGATGGAGGTGATAGAGCTCTCCGGATACACACCGGAGGAGAAGATACATATCGGGCATGACTACCTCGTCCCGAAGCTCCTGAAGAAGAACGGGCTTACGAGGAAGGAGATACGCTTCGATGCAGCCGCGCTCTCGATGATCGCGGAGGAATACGCACGCGAGGCGGGTGTAAGGAACTTCGAGAAATCGCTCGATAAGATAATGAGGAAAGCTGATCTCGAGATCCTGCAGGACAGCTCCATCCATCTTCCGATATCGATCAGGGGCCGGGGCGTCGAGAAGTATCTGGGCAAGCCGCTCTTCCCTGCTGACGACATCATACGCGCAGACAAGCCGGGAACGGCTATCGGGCTGGCATGGACAAGCATGGGCGGCGATGTGCTGCTCATAGAGGCGGAGGCCCTGCCGATGAAGGGTGAGCTGAAGGTCACCGGACAGCTTGGATCGGTGATGCAGGAATCCGTATCCATAGCATGGTCATCGCTGAAGAAGGAAGCCTATCTCAGGGGACTGGATCTCTCATTCTTCGATGAGGAGACAGTGCACATACACATACCCGAGGGAGCAACGCCGAAGGATGGGCCATCTGCGGGGATAACGCTCTTCACCGCACTCTGGTCCATGTTCCGCGAGGAGCCGGTCAAGCCACAGCTCGCGATGACAGGAGAGCTTACGCTGACGGGGCGCGTGATGCCTATCGGAGGGCTCAAGGAGAAGATCCTTGCGGCCCGGCGCAACGGAATCAGGGAGATAATCATACCCGAGCGCAACAGGACGGATCTCGAGAAGCTTGATGCCGAAGTGCGCGGTGATGTGGTCTTCCATACCGTTTCCGATATATCCGAGGTGATCTCCATCGCATTCCCTGAGGAGCAGTCGAGAAGGCTGGACAAGTCGATACTCAAGGCTCTGCAGGAAGAGAAGAGGAAGAAAGCCGAGGAGGATAAGGAGAAAGAGACCCTCAGGCAGGCAGCTGCCTTCGAAAAGGCGATGAGATGGCAATAGAACTGCTTTCGCCGGCCGGAAGCTATGAGAAGCTCCGGACGGCTTTCAGCTATGGTGCGGATGCCGCGTACATGGGAATGACGGAATTCTCCCTCCGCAGGAATGCGGAGAACTTCGGGCATGACGAGATCGAACGCGTACGCGATCTCAAGGAGAAGACGGGCAGGAAGCTGTACTGCACGATGAACATCCTCTTCCATCAGGACCAGATGGAGCGGGTGCGCACTATGGCGGATGAGATCGGGCAATGGCCGTTCGATGCATTCATAATATCAGACATAGGGCTCGTGCCGTTCCTGCGGCGCAGCTTCCCGGACAAGGAGCTGCATCTGTCCACGCAGGCATCCTGCATGAACAGCGAGAGCGTGAGGATGTACCGTGACATGGGCTTCAGCCGGATCATACTCGGACGCGAGGCAAGCCTCGATGACATAAAGCGCATCAAGGATGCTGTACCGGATATCGAGCTCGAGGCATTCGTGCACGGTGCGATGTGCATGGCCTATTCCGGCAGATGCCTCCTCTCCGCCCATCTTGCGGGCAGGAGCGGCAATCAGGGGGACTGCTCGCACACATGCCGCTGGAAATACAGGCTGAACTATGCGCTGGAAGAGGAAGAGAGGCCGGGAGCCTATTATCCCATCAGCGAGGAAGACGGCTATACGACCATACTATCCTCGAAGGATCTCTGCATGATAGACCACATCAGGGAGCTTGAGGATGCGGGGCTCTCATCGCTGAAGATAGAGGGAAGGATGAAGTCAGTGTACTACGTGGCGGTAGTCACGAGGGCGTACAGGAAAGCCATAGACAGGGACAGCGATGCCGATATCTACAGGCGCGATCTCTTCGATGTATCGCACAGGGAGTACACCACGGGATTCTTCTTCTCGCACGGACCGGTGGATACCGCTTCGGATGTATCCCGCCCCACGAGCTATGGATATGAGCGCAACTACCTATTCCTTGGGACTGTCGGGGAGAAGATCGATGCCGATACATATGCCCTTGATATCCGCAACCAGATAAGGAGCGAAGGCCTTGAGTTCATCGGGCCGGATGTCCCTCTCCTCCGGGACGATGGCATAGTGCTCCTGGACGGGAACATGGAAAGGACCGGGCAGCTTGATCATGGCAGGCCGGGGTTCATCCGCACGTCCCTTCCGCTGAAGGAAGGCTACATCATGAGGCGGCTTGCCAGCGGGAATCCCATCATAGAATAGCGGCGGTATACTTTATCCGAGATTTGCATGTATAATTATCTGGTCAGTATCCTGACTACGGAGATTGCTATGAAACGTATCCTAGCCATTATCATGGTATCGACGCTGCTTCTGTCAGCTGCTTCCGCATATACGGACTCATTCAGGAGCATGACCGCGGATCCGCTCTTCCTGTCGCTTCTGGACGTCATAAAGAACGGAGGGAGCGCGGAGGATGCAGAAGCTGCATATGAAGCATACGCCGCTCAGGATATAAGCGCAGTCGACAGATCCCGTTCCGAATACCACATGGTGCGCTACTACAAGGATATGGGGAATGATGAGAAGGCGATGGAGCATCTCGAGAAGGAGAAGGCCGCCTATGCCGGGATCGACAGCTCAGCCTCCGATCTCGAGAGGCGTACGGCAGAGGCTGACATGGTCTCCGCGGAGTACTACATAACAGGCAGGATGGGTACAGGGATGCAGAGCAGCGATCTCATGAAGCAGCTCTACAAGGATTATCCCGATGAGTTCTATGTCGCCATCCAGGAGGCCTTCCGCCTGCTCTATACCCCGCCGATCGCCGGCGGCTCATACAGGAAGGCGCTGCGCATCGTCAACGCTATCGAGAAGGACAGCGAGGGAATCTCGAAGCTTGATGGCTATTCGCTGCTGGTTGCAAAGGCAATGGCGCTCTCCGAGAGCGATGAGTTCGATGAGAGCGATGAGTACCTTGACGAGGCAGTATCGATCTACTCCTTCGATACTGCGATCGAGGATATAAGGAAGGACAACAGAAGGGGCCGCTGGTAATGGCTGCATATCTCTGGGTATTCGCGCTTGCGATGGCTTTCATCGGGATCTATGCGCTTTTCAATACGATGATGAACCTCCGCCACTTCAGGAAGCTGGGGAATGTGGAGGATGCCTCGGACGGGCCGCTGATCTCCGTGATCATACCGGCACGCAACGAGGAGCATAACCTTCCGCGCCTTCTCGAATCGCTCCTGACCCAGAGCTACGGGAACATAGAGATACTGGTCATAAACGACCAAAGCACTGACAGGACGGAGGATGTGATAAGGGAATTCGAAGGGCGTGACAGCCGCGTCCATGGATTCCATACCGACCCTGATCACAAGGTGAACAGCAATGGCAAGATAAATGCCCTCCTCCAGCTTATCCCCCATGCCAGGGGCGAATACATAATCGCCACGGATGCCGACACGATGCACTCATCCGACTGCGTAGCCCACGCCTATTCGATAATGAAGGAGAACAGCCTCGATATAATCTCAGGCTTCCCGACTGAGATCTGCCCCTCATTCATGGGCACCGTCAACATCTCAGCGATGATGTTCACCAGCGTGCTCATCCCCCACTTCCTCGTATACCGCTTCCCCATTCCCTCCGCTTCATTCGCAATAGGCCAGTTCATAATGATGAGAGCTGCCGCATACAGGGAATCCGGAGGATATGGGAGCATACGGGGAACGATATGCGATGATGTCGGAATCGTGAGGCTCTTCGTCAGGAAGAAGAAGAAATACGCATTCGTCTCGATCTCAGACTATGTCAGATGCTACATGTACGGAACCGCAAGGGAGGCGTTCAAGGGAATCGAGAGATCGATCGCAGGCGTATTCCCGCCCAATGCGCTGACGCTCATCCCGCTCTTCTGCGTAGTCGCCATCCTCCTGCACATGTCGCTATGCCCGTTCCTGGCCCTGATGTTCCTCCTCGTCCTCGGCATGGACCCGATGATCTATGTCCTGCTCGCAGGATGGCTGCTGCTATGCCTTGCATGGTACATCAGCTGCCGCGCCGCGAACTGGCGCAAGCGCATATCCATCGTATGTCCACTCACCCTTTTCCAGATATCGATGATGTATCTGCATGGGCTCTATACCGAGCTCTCCGGCAAGGGATTCGAATGGAAAGGACGCAAAGTCCGCTGACAGTAGAAAAGGATACCGCAATGAGTATATCCTATGCCCTATGAGAAGATCCCTCTGCATCCTGCTGCTGGCCATATCCATGCTACCTGCCATGGCTGCCCATTCGGCAAGCGCCTTCATACCGCTGGATTCGCCGTTCTACGATGATTTCGACACGCTTATGATAGCAGAGGGGCTGCAGCCTAGCAGGACACGTCCGTATACATACGGCGAGGCAGCGCTCTATCTTGAGGCGCTGGAAGGCAGGGAGCTTGCAGCTGAGGAGCAGCTGCTCTACCGGAGGCTCTGCGATATGGCAGGCACGGACAATGGGGACGGGATCATATCATTCGGCATGGACCTCATGCTCCAGCCTGAGATATACGTGCACACGAACACAGGCTTCGCCGACCGCGTTGGTTTCCTCAATGAGAAGAAGACAGAGGAGACCCTCAGCGAATATGGATACGAGAACAGTGACAAGTATATGCTCTGGGACAGGGAAAGGCCGCATTTCCTCGACCTCGACCTTGCCCTTTCCTTCGCGGACAGGGTGACACTGCTATTCCGTTTCCCGGTAACGAATACCGTGCATACAGGAGTGCCGTCAGGATCGAGGAACGTGATGACGAACCTCCCGTTCCTGGCCTCTCCTTCGGACTTCAGCACCGACAGCTTCCAGGACTTCTCGATGAACTTCCCATACAGGGCGCACATCAGCATCGCCGACAGCTGGTACAGCATCCTCATCGGACGGGAGAGACTGGAATACGGAGCAGGAGCCACTGGCAATTTCATCATCGACAGCTCGCTGCCATATCATAACGCGCTCTCGGTATCATTCTTCACACCATCATTCAAGTACACATTCCTTCTATCCTTCTTCCCCCATCCATCGCAGTATCTGGGAGAGACCGTGAAGGTATCCGAGGATGGAACACAGTACATCACCGATCTCGTCTTCGACCAGAATACCAATGCATTCACCGGCACGAAGCTCTTCATGTCGCACCGCTTCGAATGGACGATGAACAGCGGCAGGCATCGCTTTGCCATCACGGAAGGGATCATCTACCAGAATGACAAGGGCTTCGTGGATCTGCAGGTGCTCAACCCGATGATGTTCTTCCATAACATGTACATCGCAGGCAACGCCAATTCGATGATCCAGGGGGAATGGGATGTATCGCTTGCAAAAGGCGTATCGCAGCACATAGCATTCGCTGTCGATGACCTGAACATACCATTCGAGCAGAATGACGGAAGCGAGAAGAGGCCGAGCGCAATAGGCCTGCAGTACGGGATAGACACGAGCCACAGCATCGGCAGCGGATTCCTTGAGAGCAGGACCGAGATCACATACATGAGTCCGTATTTCTATCTCAGGGACGGCAAGGATGCCGAATCCTATCCACTCGACTTCGTGATTGCTATACGCAACCAGAGATCGGGATACGGGATCTACGATCTCTATACGATCGGCTATCCGAACGGCGGCGACCAGTGGATAGCCCATCTCAGCCTCTCCTACAGGGTGCCCCAGCGCTACAAGGCCGCGATCAGCACGGAATACAGGGCCTATGGCAGGAACAACCTGATGACAGTCTACATGAAAGGAGATGCATCCAAGCCGCTCACGCATTCGGTGAAGATCACGATCAGCGGCGAATACCATATAAACAGCTCGATGAAGGTCGGAGCGGGAATCGAGGATATCGTCTTCTTCAATTTCGGCAATGAGCCTGGAAAGATCGAGAACGACCTCAGATTCAGGCTTTCCTTCAGATATACTCTCTGAAAAAAGGTCCTTTTCCGCCATTTCCGGCGTTTTGCGTTGCATTCTGGATAGAATATGCTAACATACTCTCCATTGGGAGGTTCCAGATGTCAATACATGATGAACTCGTCAGCCAGTTCGATACCTATCTCGCGGAGAATGCCCGGTTCGAACAGAAAGGCGTGAAGGTATCGGCAGCCAGGGCGAGGAAGGCGCTGGCTGAGATAGCGAAGCTCTGCAGGGAGAGGAGGAAGGAGATACAGGATCAGAAGACGGAATCCGATTCCTGACAGCCCCATTCCTTCACTGCATCCCCATTCCTGCGATGGGGATGTTCCTTTCTGTCATTCCAAGGCTAGCCAAGAGCCCTATAGCCTGATATGATACCCTTTGCATCCTGAGGCTATGCCTCGAAAACTTAACGATGTAAGGGCTGGCCTGGCCAGACAGTGATTTCATGGAATAAAGGACTGAAGAGAAGAAATGAGCACAACCCAGACTAATGAGTGGTTCATCGGACGCCAGAATGACTTCGAGTCTTCTGCAAGGAGCTATCCAAGGAAATTCCCGTTCGCCCTCGCTAAGGCAAAGGGATCATGGGTAGAGGATGTGGAGGGAAACCGGTATCTCGATTTCCTCTGCGGAGCAGGAACGCTTGCGCTAGGCCATAATGATGATGAGGTGGCTGAGGCGATGATCGCTCTGATAGGATCAGGTGCTCCTCTTCATACCCTTGACCTTACAACCCCTGTGAAGGACAGATACGTCGAGACGATATTCTCCATCCTCCCGGAGGAAATGCAAGGGAATGCGAAGATACAGTTCTGCTCGCCCTCCGGCACCGATGCGACCGATGCTGCCATAAAGCTCTGCAAGACAGCGACAGGAAGAGGGAACGTGATCGCATTCAGCGGAGGCTATCATGGGATGGGACATGGTGCTCTGGCCCTTACAGGCAACCACAACGCCAAGATGCATGTGCAGAATCTCATGCCGGGCGTGCAGTTCATGCCATATCCGTATTCATACAGATGCCCGTTCGGGCTCGGAGGCGAAGCCGGTGCCGCTGCTGCAGCAGCATACTTCGAGAGGATGCTCAGCGATCCTGAGAGCGGAGTGACCAGGCCGGCTGCAGTCATAATAGAGCCGATACAGGGCGAAGGCGGCGTCATACCTGCTCCCGCTTCATTCCTGCAGACAGTCAGGAGAGTGACGAAGGAGCTGGGAATCCCTCTCATCGTTGATGAGATACAGTGCGGGATCGGGAGAAGCGGGCAGGTCTTCGCATTCGAGGAAAGCGGGATAATCCCGGATGTCATCCTCATGAGCAAGGCAATCGGCGGAAGCCAGCCTATGAGCGTCGTCGTCTACGACAAGTCCCTGGACAAGTGGACAGCAGGCGCGCATGCGGGCACATTCCGCGGCAACCAGCTTGCCATGGCAGCGGGGACTGTTGTCCTGAGGAGGATATCCGATCCGGAATTCCTCAGCAGCGTGCGCGAAAAGGGCGCATACCTCAAGGCTGCGCTTGAGAAGCTCCAGGGAGAGGTTTCGATCATAGGGGATGTGAGGGGCCGCGGCCTCATGCTCGGCATAGAGTTCATAGACCCGGACGGGAAGAAGGACATGATGGGCCATCCGGAGGCTTCCGGCGCAATTGCCGCAGAAGTGCAGAGAAGATGCTTCAGCCACCATCTCGTCATGGAGAAAGGCGGCCGCGGAGGAAGCGTCATGCGGTGCCTCTGTGCCCTTACGGTGACCAAGGAAGAGATCGATACGATGATCGGGATCTTCAGCGACGTTGTCAGGGAAATCGACCGTGAGATCAATTGTAGATAAGGCAACTGTGCTCTCGCCATCAGCCTCGGACAAGGAAGCGTTCATCACTGCCGTGGCGGAGGCTGCTGCAGCTGTCGCGGCCTCATACTCCGACAGCTCTGCATTCTCAGGCATGGATCCATATGCCCTGCGTGAGGAGATAGCAGGGCTCCCGTTCCTGCCTGAGGAGGGAATCGGGTGGGATGAGGCACTCCGCAGGGTGAAGGAAACGATACTTCCCCATATGCTCCGCACATGGTCGCCTTCATACATGCCGCACCTCCACTCCCCTGCCCTCATCGAATCGATTGCTGCCGAGGTCATCATTGCGGCATTCAATTCCTCAATGGACAGCTGGGATCAGGGACCTGCAGCCACCGAGATCGAGGTGAAGACCGTGAATGAGCTCTGCACCCTTTTCGGCTACAGCGGCGGAGACGGGGTATTCACATCAGGGGGAAGCCAGTCGAATATATCCGCAGCCGTATGCGCACGGGACTGGTGGATCGGCAGGAACGGTGGATGGGACGTCAAGAAGAAAGGGCTTCCAGATACATGGCGGCGCCTCAGGATGTACGCATCAGGGATATCCCACTTCTCATTCGACAAGGCCGCCCATCTCATGGGACTCGGCTACGATGCCGTGGTGAAGCTCCCGATAGACAGCAGATGCGCAATCGACACGGAAGAGGCAGAGAGGATCATAGAGCGTGACAAGGCAGATGGATACCTGCCCTTCATGATCGCTGCAACGATAGGCACCACCGACTTCGGCAGCATCGATGACATCGCAGAGCTACGAAGGATCGCCGACAGGCACGGCATGTATCTCCATGCGGATGCCGCATATGGCTCTGGAGCGATCCTCTCTTCATATGCCTCACGTATAGGAGACCTCTCGCTTGCCGATTCGATAACAGTCGACTTCCACAAGATGTTCCTCCTTCCGATAAGCGCCTCCGCACTCCTTGTCCGGGACAGCTCGGTGCTGGATGCCTTCCAGCTCCATGCGGATTACCTCAACAGGGAGGAGGATGAGGAGGACGGGTATATAAACCTCGTAGGCAAGTCGATGCAGACAACACGCCGCTTCGATGCGCTGAAGGTCTGCATCTCATTCATGATGCGTGGAAGGAACGGCTACAGGGAGATGATGGACAGGGCTATCGGGAACGCAGAGCACTTCTACGGAAGGATCTCATCTGACAGCTCATTCATCGCCCCTGTCGCCCCTTCTCTGAGCTCCGTGGTCTTCGCCATCGATTCGGATGATGAAACGAACAAGAGGATCAGGCGGCGGCTCCTTTCAGAAGGGATAGTCATCGGCCAGACAGTCTTCCAGGGCCGCACGATGCTCAAGTTCACCCTTCTCAATCCAGCGCTTACGCATGAGCATATCGATGGTCTCATAGAGCGGATAAAGGAGCTTGCGGAAGAGCTTCGGTGAATGATAGCGATCAGAGCGTGATGCATAAGGGCCTGCTTCCAGAAGGAATCGCAGGCCCTTATCTATTGGGAGCGGAAGCTCTCAGAATGACTTAAGCAGCTCGATATGGGCCTTCGCCTTCCCTATCTTCTCCTCGAACTCAGCCTTCTTGCTCCTCTCCTTCTCGACAGCCTCAGGCTTGGCATGGGAGATGAAGTTCTCATTCGAAAGCTTCTTCTCAGATCCCTCGAGAAGCTTGCTGTTCTTATCGATCTCGCCTTCAAGCCTCCTTATCTCGCCTTCGGTATCGATTGCCTCGCGCACGAATACGAAAGCCTCGAAGCCAGGCCCTGCCACAGGCAGCGCGCCCTTCACGTCCTCGCTTCCGTCGGTATCGATGGTGATGGATGAGGCAGACATGAATACGGAAAGCAGGTCGGATTCCTCCTTCATGAATGAGGATTCCCTGCACTCAGACGGGAATCTTACGACCACGCGGAGCTTCTTCTCCGGAGCGATCTGGAGATTCGCACGCGCTGCTCTCACCAGCCTTGATGACTCCTGCAGGAGAGACGCGAGAAAATCGGCATCGCTGTCATCCAGCGCGGCATCATACTGAGGATAGGATGCGGCTATGGCATCGCCCTTATGATTCGGAAGCTTCTGATAGATCTCCTCGGTGATGAAGGAGAGGAAGGGATGCATGAGGCGCATCGACTTCTCAAGCAGATCCATCAGGAGCGTTACCTGGAAATCCTTCTCCTCATCGCTTCCATGCATGAGGCGTCCCTTTGAAGCTTCGATGTACCAGTCGCAGAAATCATTCCAGAAGAATGAGTATATCGCCTGGGCAGCCTCGTTGAAGCGGTAGTTCTCCATCGCCTCCTTTATCGCGGCGGCAGACGCATTGAAGCGTGAATAGATCCATCTGTCCATGACCGTCATGCGGCTTCTGTCGATATCCACGAGGTTCCTGCCCTCGAGGTTCATCAGGAGATACCTCGTGGCATTCCAGATCTTGTTCGCGAATCTCGAGCCGAGGCGGAAGGAATCCATATCGATCATGACATCCTGTCCCTGGGCAGCAAGGTAGCAGAGCGTGAACTTCATCGCATCCGCGCCATATCTGTCGATCACCTCTATCGGATCGATGCCGTTGCCAAGCGACTTGGACATCTTGCGGCCCTGTATATCCCTGACGAGCCCGGTTATGACTATATCATGGAAAGGCGCCTGCCCGAGGAATTCCTCTGAAGCCATTATCATCCTGGAGATCCAGAAGAATATGATGTCATAGGCGGAGACAAGCGTATCCGTCGGGAAGAACTTCTCCATGTCAGGGGTCTTCTCAGGCCAGCCAAGGGTCGAGAACGGCCAGAGCCATGACGAGAACCATGTATCGAGGACATCATCATCCTGCCTGAGGCTGTGGCTGTGGCACTTCGGGCACTCATCAGGGTCGGTGCGTGAGACGATCATCTCACCGCAGTCACGGCAGTACCATACAGGGATCCTGTGCCCCCACCAGAGCTGGCGTGAGATGCACCAGTCGCGTATGTTCTCCATCCAATGGACATATGTATTCTCCCATCTCTTCGGATAGAACGCGATATCCCCCTTGCGCCATGCATCGAGAGCCTTGTCCGCAAGCGACTTCATGCGCACGAACCACTGCTCAGAGAGATACGGCTCGACCGTAGTATGGCAGCGGTAGCAGTGCCCGACATCATGGGCATGATCCGTTACCTTCACAAGGTATCCGCCCTTATCGAGATCCTCGACGACAAGGGCACGGGCAGCCTCTGCCATCATTCCCCTGTACTTCTCCGGCACATTATCATTCAGGGTGCCATCGGGATTGAGGAGGTTTATCGCCTCGAGATTGTTGCGCCTTCCGCATTCCCAGTCGTTGGGATCATGTGCCGGGGTGATCTTGACCATGCCGGTTCCGAACTCCATATCGACGAAGCGGTCGGTTATGATCGGGATCCTCCTGTCCGTAAGAGGCAGCAGGAGCTCCTTTCCGACGATGTCCTTATACCTCTCATCATCAGGATTGACGGCTACTGCCACATCCCCGAACATCGTCTCCGGACGCGTCGTGGCGACTGTTATGTATCCTGAGCCATCTGCATACGGATACCTCACGTCATAGAGCTTGCCTGGAACATTCT
>CALXYI010000039.1 GCA_944392935.1 uncultured Spirochaetaceae bacterium | reverse complement strand
CCCTCGGCTTGCCGGCTCCGTCGAATACGCGCCCGAGCAGATCCTCGGAATAGCTGACCCTCATCGGGACACCGAGGAACCGCACGCTGTCTCCCGTGGAAACGCCCTGCGCTCCCTGGAAGACCTGAAGGGAAACGAGATCGCCATCAAGCTTTATGACGTTCGCATAGCCTGTCCCGCGCGATGTGGTTATCTCCGCGAGATCCTGGTTCCGGACGCCTTCCGCGCGCACGGTGATGACGTTTCCGACTATGGATTCGATCTTGGTATAGACCTTCTGCATTTACTTCCTCCTCCCCTCGTAGAATGATACGAGGCTGCTCTTCCTCTCCTGGAAGCGCGGATCGTTCTCTGCAGTGCCGTTCCAGTCAAGGAAGCGCTGCCTGAGCTCGTTGAAGAAGAGACGGGCATCCTTCTTGTCCTCGAGGCTGAACGAAGCTGTCAGTATGCTGTGGAGCATCCCGAATGCTTCCTTCTGCCTCTCCGGCACGACTGCGGCATCAACGGGATCGAATGAGTTCTGCTGGAGATACACGGCATCAAGGAACTCGCCCTTCTGGTAGATGATGTAGTCATCAAGGCTCGTACCTTCCTCGCCTACGACCTTCATCATCTGCCCGACCTCGTTGCCGCGGCTGAGATATGAATAGGCTTCCTCGACAAGCTCCCGCTCTATGATTCCGGAGTACTTCGACCAGGAATCGAGAGGATCGATGGCGGGATACTTCCTGGCATCCGACCTCTCCCTTGAAAGCCCGTGGAAGGCACCTACGACCTTCAGCGTTGCCTGCGTCACCGGCTCCTCGAAGTTTCCGCCTGCAGGGGATACGGTACCGCCGATCGTTACCGAGCCATAGCGCCCGTCAGCAAGGCGGACCTTGCCTGCACGCTCATAGAAGCCTGCGATGCGGGACTCGAGATATGCAGGGAATGCCTCATCGCCCGGAATCTCCTCAAGGCGTCCGGACATCTCCCTCATCGCCTGAGCCCAGCGTGATGTGGAATCAGCGAGGAGAAGGACATCAAGGCCCATGTTCCTGTAGTACTCAGCCATCGTCACAGCCGTGTATACGGATGCCTCCCTGGCAGCAACGGGCATCGAGGATGTGTTGCAGATTATGATCGTCCTCTCCATGAGGCTCTTGCCCGTCTTCGGATCCTGGAGCTCGGGGAACTCCTTGAGGATCTCAACGACCTCGCCTGCACGCTCGCCGCATGCCGCGATGATGACTATATCGACATCGGCATTCTTCGATGTGAGATGCTGGAGGACCGTCTTGCCTGCCCCGAACGGGCCGGGGATGCAGTATGTGCCGCCCTTGGCGACAGGGAGGAATGTATCGATGATCCTGATCTTCGTCACCATCGGCTCATCAGGCATCACGCGCTCCTCATAGCCGCCGATGGCTACCTTGACAGGCTGCGTGATGATCATCGTGAGATCCCTGGTCTCGCCCTTGGCGCCCTCGATCACGCAGACCGTCTCATGGCTGCGATGCATGCCCTTCGAGGCTATGCTCCTCACAGTCCATTCGCCCTGCAGCGTGAAGGGAACCATGATCTCATGGCGGAATAGCCCCTCGGGGACCCATCCGAACGAATCACCGGCCTTGACCCTGTCCCCAACAGCCTTCGTGGGGGTGAAGTCCCATTCCCAATCCGGCAGCGGATCAAGGTATTCACCCCTCTCAAGGAAGAATCCGCACTTCTCGGCAAGACCCGGAAGGGGGTTCTGGAGTCCATCGAAGACCTGTGTCAGAAGCCCGGGGCCGAGCTCTACCGAGAGAAGCTCGCCTGTGAACTCGACCTCATCGCCCACCTGGATCCCATTGGTCATCTCATAGACCTGCAGGGATGCGATTCCGTTCGTTATCCTTATTATCTCGCTTTTGAGTCTGGTATCGCCAACGCGTATGAACCCGACCTCATTCTTTATGACCTGGCCTTCGAAGGCAACATTGACCATGTTGCCGTTCACGCCGGTTACATGTCCTGTACTGACTGACATACCAACTCCTTACCTGAAAATATCCTCTTCAATCGATGAATACAGCCTATCGAACTCTGCCCTTCCCTTCTGCCCGTCGAAGGCACGGAGCCTTTCGATGAGCTGGAGCTTGAGCGCGTAGATCATCAGCGCCTTCGATGAGAACGGGGAACCCGACTCATGGGATGAGAGGAAATCGAAGTAGGCGGAAAGCACTGCCTTCTCCCCTTCCAGGGGATCCATGCTCTCCACGATCTCCCTTGCCCTCTCCTCAAGAGCCCTGTCCTCCTCGCCTGCATCATAGCCGCTGAAGCCGAGCCTTGACGCCCTTACGCGGTTTATTGCAGAAGACAGCCTGCCTGCGAAAGCCTGCCATTCGCGAACGATGGGAATGGAAGCCCCGCCGCTGTTCTCGCCGAAGACCGCCATCGAGAGATCATGATAATCCTTCTTCGAGAGGTGCTCGGAGGCAGCTGCCATGAAATCGCTGTAGGTGATCGGCGGATCCCCGTCCATTCTCAGCATGGGCAGGGTCGTTGCGAAATAGTAGTACTCTGCCATGTCCTCAGAGAATCTCCTTCAGGCTATCGGAGAGATATGGGAACAGGAGCCGCGTGCACTCCTCGTCGGAGTAATCGACATATCCGGAACCGTCCTTCTCCGCGATGCGGAAACCGGATGAGATGGATGCCGAAGTGCGGAATTCCATGCCTTTCGCGATCTCGGAAGCGAATACCGAAGAGAGCGAGGAACGGAGGGAATCCATATCCTCCTTCGATATCTCGACATTCTTGCCTGCCGCATCGGAGGAGACCGCGCTCTTTATGAGAGCGGCAAGGGCCTCGCCATGCATTGCCTTCCCTGCCCCGTCCCTGAGTATCCTGGAGAACTCCTCCTCGATGCTCTTCCTGAGGGAAAGGGAAGCATTCCTGGCAGCCTGCGTGATGGAGGCCTCTGCCGAGCTCTTCTCAAGCTCGATCGCCTTCCTGGCATCGGAGAGGATCTTCTCCTTCTCCGCCTCGGCATCGCGGATGATAGCCGCGGCCTGGGCCTTCGCATCGGCAATGAGCTTCCCGGCCTCAGCCTTCGCGGTCTCGATGCCTTCCTTCCTGATGGAAGCTACAAGATCCTGAATCTGCTGTTCCATATCCAACTATTCTCCTAATGCTTTTATTATCTGTAACTCTGATAGGATACCATCCTGAACCTGTCGCGGACAAGGGTTTTGATTGTTTCTGCGGAAAACTTCATCCGGCTGCCGCATATTGCAATGCCGGCGTCAGGGGGATTAACATACCAGGGATGGAAAACGGCATATTCTCACGTCCGGATGCAGTGAAGGGCATAATCGCGATAAGGAACCTGAGGACAGGGAGCGTCTATCTCAAGGAAACGGAGGATGCAGTGCGCTCGTTCCGCGATGAGCGGTTCCGTCTCGATCTCTCGATGCACGAATGCGCCGAGCTGCAGGCGGAGTATTCATCGCTCGGCCTTGAGCTCTTCACCATCGACCTCGATGCAGAAGCCGGGGACGGAGAGGATCTCGGGAATCTCCTGGAGAGGAGGAAGGAGCATTACAGGGAAAGCGGAGTCAGGATATACTCCGGCGATCCATGCAGATGAGGTTCCTGACCCCTTCGACAGCGGCCTCTATGGCCTTCTCCGTATCATGCAGCTTCGGGTTGTCCATGCCCAGTGCCTCCCTCTCCTGATTGCCGACGACAAAGAAGATGGAACCGCAGCGCGCGCCCAGCGCGGCAGCTACCGTGAAGAGCGCTGCGCTCTCCATCTCGGATGCCAGCACCCCCAGCCTCTTCCATGCCTCCCATTTCTCCCTTAGCTCATATGATACGGGCATCGCATCAGGGTCATGCTGCCCGTAGAATGAATCCTTGCACTGCACGACGCCGAGGTGCGTGCGGCAGCCGAGCGAGATGGCAGCATCACGGAGTGCCGACACTACGGAGAAATCCGCGACGGCGGGGAACTCTATCGGAGCATACTCACGGCTTGTGCCCTCCATCCTCACGGCTGCGGTGGCGACGACGATGTCCCCTCCCATGACAGGAAGCGCTATGCCGCCGCAGGTCCCCATCCGGACGAACGTGTCCGTACCGCATTTCCAGAGCTCCTCCATGGCTATGGCGGCAGAAGGACCTCCGATCCCTGTGGATGTCACCGTGACCTTCTCCCCGAGGAGGGTTCCTGTGTATGTCACGAATTCGCGGCTGTCGGCAACCAGACGGGCATCGTCAAGACGGGAAGCGATCAGCGGAACGCGCTTGGGATCGCCGGGAAGGATCGCATAGCGCCCCACATCGCCTTTCCTCGTATGCAGATGATACTGCACGCCTGTACCGTTCATGTAATCCGACATAGCCGCCTCCGCTTCCATTCTACCACGGAATGCGCGAAGGGTATCCACATTCAGCCGCTAAATGGCTAGAATGGCGGGCTATGAAGGAAAGCAAGGCAATGCTCCTGCTGCTTCTCACATCGCTGATATGGGGGCTGGCATTCGTTGCGCAGTCCGTATCATCGGAAAGCATGGGGCCATTCACATTCAATTCGATACGCATGCTCATAGGAGCTACGGTGCTCGTCCCGTTCTCCGTCCCCTATATACGCAGGCACAAAGGCGACAGGGCATACTGGCGCTCGGCAGCCAGGGGCGGCATCCTCTGCGGGCTCTGCCTTGCCTCTGCCTCGGTTGCGCAGCAGACGGGCGTCGCCGTATCAGGAGCCGGCAAGGGCGGCTTCATAACGAGCCTCTACATAATAATCGTGCCGTTCATGTCCCTGGCCATAGGCCAGAGGATACAGCGGAATGTGTGGATATCGGCACCGATCGCGATAATAGGCATGTACCTGCTCTCCATCGGAAGCGGCTTCTCGATCTCCAGCGGCGATCTCTATCTCATGCTCTGCTCCGTCCTCTTCGCGCTCCACATAATAGTGATAGATCTCACAGGCAGGGAAACCGATGGCATAGTGCTCTCGATGCTGCAGTTCCTCACTGCAGGCATCGTCTGCGCCTTCGGAATGGCTGCGGAAAGGCCATCGCCCGAGGCCATCGCATCGCAGTGGATCCCACTGCTCTATGCCGGCGTGTTCTCCTGCGGTATAGCATACACCCTGCAGGTCGTCGGACAGCGCTATGTGAGACCGAGCCATGCTGTGTTCATACTCTCGCTTGAGAGCGTATGGGCGGCAATAGGAGGGGCACTCCTCCTCTCGGAGCGGCTCTCGATGCGTGAGGCGGCAGGCTGCATCCTCGTGTTCGCTGCCGTGATCATAGCGCAGCTGTCATCTCAGAAGAGCTCGACGTAGGTCTTCCCCATTCCGCCGTCCTCAGGCCTGGCGAATCCGTAATCCCTCACTTCCCTGCGCCTGCCCAGATAGTCATGGACACCTCTGGAGAGGATCCCATCGCCATAGCCATGGATGATGGAGAAGGAGGAGAGCCCGGAGAGGATCGCGGCTTCCATCTGGTCATCCAGCCGCCTCAAGGTCTCCTCAAGCGTCAGGCCCCTGACATCCATCGTATACTCGGCCTTCCTTCCATGCACCGGATACTGCACGCTGGCCCTGCGCTCATCCTTCGCCCTGTCAGGGCGGACCATGCTTCGCCTGAGCGACATCCTCAGCCCGTTCTCGAGGAGCACCTCGACACTGCTGCCGGAGACAGAGAGCACCTTGCCCTTCGTGCCGGATGAACCGCAGAGTACAGGATCGCCTTTCTCCAGAGGGGAATCATCAATGATCTCCTCTTCCTCGCTGACAGCGCGCTCCTCCTCTTCCTTCTTATCCTCTATCTTCCTTATGAATTCCTTGACCCGTCTTGTCTTCTCAGGAGTCAGCGCCCCGGTGCGCACATCCATCACGAGGCGCTCAAGCTCCCGCCTGGTATTGCGGAGGAAGGCATTGAGCTCACGGACACCTTCCTTCCTGAGATCATTCTCCATCCTCTCGAGCTCCGCGCTCCTCCTCTCATTCTCCTGGACCGCCTTCTCCTCCTTCCTGCGGAGGATGGCGGCTTCAGTGACCTTCCTGTCAAGCGTGCGCTGGCGGGATATCAGGCCCTGTATTATATGGGCGGCATCGGCATTACCGCCGCGGAGCGCTTCGGATGCTGCATCCGTGATCTCATGCGGCATCCTCATGCGGATGGCAGTGGCTATCGCATGGCTGTCGCCCGGTATCCCCTCGAGGACACGGTATGTCGGAAGCCCTGACGCCGCATCGAACTCCATGGAGGCATTCATCATGCCATCCTCCGTGTATGCGAAGCTCTTGACCTGGGAATAATGGGATGTGACGCACGTGAATGCCGCGCGTGAGGCGAGATACGAGAGTATGGCACGGGAAAGGGCTGCTCCCTCCTCCGGGTCTGTCCCGGAACCAAGCTCGTCAAGCACCACCAGGGCCCGGCTGTCAGCATGCCTGGCTATATAGGCGATGTTCTTCATGTGCGAGGAGAACGTGGAAGCCGCATCCTGGATCGACTGGCCATCCCCGATATCAGTGAAGACAGAGGAGAAGACAGGGAGGATGGAAGAGCTGTCTGCAGGTATGTATCCGGATATCTGATGGAGCATGACGGAAAGCGCAAGCGTCTTCATCGTCACGGTCTTCCCGCCGGCATTCGCTCCCGAGAGGACAAGCACGCGTATGCTGCTGTCCATCGAAAGCGCTATCGGCACGGCCTTCTTCCCCAGGAGAGGATGCCTTGCGCCTGAGAGGGATATCCTGTCCCCGATGGACGGTCTCGCCGCCTTCACGGAGGCAGCCCACCTTGCGAAGGAGAAGTGGAAATCGAAATCGATGACCTCAGAGAGCATCTTCCGCATTATCCGGGCATGCATCCTGACACGGTCTGAGAGCTCATGGATGATCCTTGCCTTCTCCGCCCGTATGCGCTCCTCGGCGATCACGGCATCATTGTTGAGCGCCACGAGCTCGAAGGGCTCAGCATAGAGCGTGCTGCCGGAAGCGGAGGCACCGGAGATATAGCAGTCGATGCGGCTGCTCTGGTCGCTCCGTATGGGGATGACGATGCGCCCGCTGCGGAAAAGCGCCTCGCTCTGCTGGACTATGCCGCGGTTGAGGGACATGAATGATGATGAGAACCTTTCCCGTTCGAGCCTGACAGCATCACGTGCCTTCAGCAGCGGCAGCAGCCGCGGATGCGTCTCATATACATTCCCTTCGCTGTCGATGGATGAGAGTATCGCGCTCTCCAGATCCTTATCCTCGGCATGGATCTCCTCTTCTTTTCCAAGGAAAGCAAGCATTCCGATATAGGAATGGATGAACTGGCCTGATCTATAGATATCCGGACCGCTGAAATCCGCATGCGTGGTGTCCGGGTATTCGAGGATATCCGTTATATACGGGAAGGGCTCGATTTCTTCCGGAGAAAGGCGATTCATGTATTCCTCGATCCTGTCAGCCCGCTGCCTTATCACTGAGATGTCGGAAGTGAAGAGCGAGGGAGAGATATGCTCCCTGCCCTCCGGGGAGACAGAGAACCCCCTGATGATGGCAAGGACATCCATCAGCTCCGCATCGCGGACAGCCCTCTCACCTATTGCCATAGCCTCTCTTCCTCTGATAGATAGGACGCCTTGATTCGATCGATTCAAGTATCCGCAGGTAGCTGGTATACCTATCCTCGCTTATGCCTCCCTTCCCTGCGAGATCCGGCACGATGCATCCCTCCTCACCGTGATGGAGGCAGCCAGGATAGAGGCATCGGCATCCCGAAAGCTCCGGGAAGGCTTCCATGACAAGGCTCTCATCCTCGAACGGGACCTCTATCTCCCTCACTCCCGGAGTATCTATGAGCGATATCCCGCCACGCTCTATCAGAAGCGAGTGGTTCGTAGTATGGCGCCCCCTGTTGTATTTCTCCGAAACCCCGGCGGTCCTCTGCTCCGTTCCCATAAGGGTGTTTATAAGGGTGGACTTGCCTACGCCGCTCTGGCCGACGAATGCGGTGATCCTGCCCTCAAGCAGGCTCCTCAGATCCTCAAGCCCCTCGCCCGTTGCGGATGAGACAGCGATGGTCCTGAATCCGATGCGTGCATAGCCGGAGATGGCCTCGCGCACAGCATCATCCGCCTCATCGGACTTGTTGAGGATTATGAGGATATCCGCGCCATGGGAGCAGGCTATGGCCCGGTCAAGGAAGCGAGGCCGGAAAGGAGGGGATGATGGGGAGACCACGATCGCGGTCATATCCTGATTCGCGGCGATCGTCTGGTTCATCTCCCTCTTCGCATTCCAGCGCACGAAGGCGCTCCTTCTCTCCTCGAGCGATGTCAGGAGGGCCTCCGTATCCGAATACGGCTCCCCTGCTGCTATATCCCCGACGGAGGCTGCGCTGTACTCAGCCTCGCTCTTCCGGAGCACCTTGCCCTTTATCCTCGCTGTATACATCCTGCCATCATCGATGGAGCGGGCAAGGAATATGTTGTTTATCGCACGCCATATCTGGAAACGCATTCTGACCTCGTTAAGATGATAAGGTTTTTCATCCTTGATTCCAATCATCTGCAAAATAGTTCAATAGGAATATAAAAACAAAATGTTTCAGATATCTGTATGATATCATATTCATATCAGTATAATCTATTAAATCAGGTAGATTGCTGGATTTATAGTAGGATATGCATAAGCATTGCGGTATGCTTCCATATCGGAAGGCAGCTGCAATCATACAGCATCGCATGCAGGCATATACAGGAATGCATCATCATTCCATCAGCGCCTCTGCACATCAATGATCGTGATGAAGATTGACAACAGACCTCCGATGGAAGAGCATCAATGTATGTTCGAACTGAAGAAATGCAGCTATCCGGGATGCCCCGCCTACTCATTCATGGGAACTGACCTCTGCTATCACCACACTGCGGACAAGCAGCGGATACACAGGCTGATCACGGAGAAGCTGTCTGAGGAGAGCGAATTCAGGGACATCTATGTCGTCGCTGCCGATTTCAGGGGAATCACGGTAAGGAAAGGCTCAAGGCTCAGCGGATCGAACTTCTCGTTCTGCGTCTTCGACAGATGCGTCTTCGAGGATATCTCGATGAATTCCGTGTTCTTCGATTTCTCGATCTTCCGCGACTGCGTCTTCCGCGGGGACAGCATACGCTACTCCGTCTTCTCCGGTTCCACTTTCGCGAATACGAAGATAAACGACTCAACCGTGCTTCATTCCAACTTCATGGGCATCGATGCGGAGAGCTGTGATTTCTCCTCGAATGATTTCTACTTCTCGAACTTCTCGCTGTCCAAGCTGATAGATATCTCTATGGATGACTGCAATCTCAAGCGGACGAGCTTCCGCTCATGCATCATGAAGAACGTATCGCTCCGCTACTCCAATCCCGAGGATGCGTACTTCCGCAACGAGGAGGCGCATGGACTATGACGATAATACCCCATTTCTCCGCAGAAGGGCTGTCGAACGTATATGTGGTGGTTGACGATGCCGGCAACGGCCTCATCGTGGATCCAGCCAATGTCGATACCGAGCTTCTCGGGATACTCGAGAAGGAATGCTCGACGCTCGCTGGCGTGCTCATCACCCATAGCCACCAGTCGCATATCGCGGGTCTCGGGATACTCATGAAGATATACAGCCCAGCGGTCTATGCGTTCGCGCCATCTGTCAACAGGATCAGCACCGTCCAGTTCAGGGACGGCGAGACCAAGCGCATCGGGAATATGGATGTTACGGCCCTGCATGTACCCGGGCATTCCATGGATTCGCTGGTATATGCGATCGAGAGCGCTATCTTCACGGGAGACACGCTCCTTTCCGGAACGATTGCCGCGACAGGGAGCCATGTCGAGAAGGAACTGCTGGTGAAATCGCTCGAGACGAAGATAATGACGATGGAGGACAACACGCTCATCTATCCAGGCCATGGTCCTATATCGAAGATACGCACGGAGAAGATACTCAATCAGGATATGCTGGAGGCTGAATCCCTCAAGATAGGGAGAACCTATCAGATGCACGCAGGAAGCGCTCTGGAAGATCTGCGCTGAAGGCAAGCCTCTCCCCTGTCCGCGGATGGCTGAAGGAAAGGGATGAGGCATGGAGCATCAGCGTTGCCTCCGGGAACCTGGGATCGATGCCGCCATAGATGCTGTCTCCCAGTATCGGATGCCCTATATGCCTGAGATGCACCCTTATCTGATGGGTGCGGCCTGTATGGATCCTGACATCCAGGAGGGAATATCCGCGCAGTGAGCGCACAAGGGAATACTCGGTCAGGGCTTCCTTCCCCCTGCTCCTGTCCTCGGTCGCCCTGAATCTGGTCCTGTCTGCCCTGTCGCGCTCTATATTGCAGTCGATCATCCCATGCGAGGAGGTGCGGCCCTTAGCGATTGCGGCATAGTGCTTTTCCGTGCTGTGCTCTGCGAACTGCCGCTGCAGCGAGGAAAGGGCAGCGGCATTGCGTGCGATCACCATCACTCCGGATGTATCCTTGTCGAGCCTGTGGACGATGCCCGGACGCTCATCATCCGTATCCATGAAGGCCTCCCCATAGCGGTACAGGAGCGCATTGACAAGGGTCCCGCTGTGGAGCCCCGCCCCTGGATGCACGGCAAGCCCCTGCTGCTTGTCTATGACCAGGATATCATCATCCTCATACAGGACGGACAGTGGGATATCCTCAGGCACAAGTCCCTCGAACACCTCCTCATCATATTCGACGAGCACGGCATCCCCTGCCCTGACCTTCGCGCTCTTGCGCGCGGCTTTCCCGTTGATGGAGATGGAGGCTGAAGCATATGAGAAGACTGCGCGCGGAATTCCAGACTCCGCAGAAACAACGGCATCTACGCGCCCATCCGATGATACGATATAGCTGAAGCTATGATGCCTAATCACCGCTCACCTTGCCTATTATCCAGTCGGTACCGGCGATGATGAGGGAAAGCCCCCCTGCGATGAGTGCCTGCTGAAGCACTTTCTGGTAATCCTCCGATGGTGTCGGCATCCCGAGGTTTGCCGCAAGATTGTATATCCCCATCGCAACAGGGAACGTGATGACAAGGGAGCCGAAGAATATCGATTCAGCCCTCCTCAGCTCCTGTGTCCAGATAGGGAACTCCTCCTTCTCATACGGCTCATACTCATACTCGATGGGATCCGCGGAGAGCGGCGTGAGCACGGTGAGGATGATGAGGACTGCTGCTACGATGCGCTTCATCTGCCGTAATCCCTCTCTCCGAAGATAGCCGTGCCTATCCTCACCTCGTTCGAGCCGCATGCAATGGCCGTCCTCCAGTCTGCTGACATCCCCATCGACAGGACGGATGCTGACGGGATGATGGCACGGAGCTCTGAGAAGAGGGCAGCGGTGGACCTGAACGCCCTCTCATTGGCGCTCTCATCGTATCCGAGCGGCCCGACAGTCATCACCCCGGCGACACTCACGCGGGGGCAGGAGGAAATGGCCAGGCGTGCGGCATCCAGAAGCTCACCGCCTGTGCGGAATCCGGACTTCTGCTCCTCTCCGGAGCTGTTGAACTCGAAGAGTATCTCCATCGTGGCATCGAGAGCCTCGCACTCGGCCTCGATCTTCTGCAGGAGCGGGATGCTGTCCACGCTCTCTATCCTGTCGGCCCATTCGATGGCCTTCTTCACCTTGTTCCTCTGGAGCTGGCCGATGAGGAATACCTTCATACCGTCAGGCCTCGCATCCTTCGGAGGGAACTTCTCCCTCATCTCCTGGACCCTGTTCTCCCCGAATATCCTCGCGCCTTCGGCATATGCTTCCATCACGGCCTCGTAGGGATGGAACTTCGATACCGCCACCAGAGCCACGCCTGCGGAGACAGCCTTGACTGCTTCCTCTGCCTTCCTGTACTCAGTCATCTTCCCTGACCTTCCTTACCGCCTCGCGATGCCTGTCATCAAGCTCTTTCAGCTCCTTCCTCTGCCTTGCCCTGAGAGCACGGCGCTCCCTGACCCATTCTGAAAGGAGATCAAGCTCCTCCCCTATCTCGCGGCTGCGCGCTGTGAGCGTAGGATTGGCAAGGAGTATCCTGCCGGCCTTCTTCCGGAAATCCTCGCGGTAGCGCTCTGCGGATGCAGTCAGCCTTGCCCTGAGCTCAGCGGCAAGCTCCGCCTTGCCCTCTCCCTGCAGGGCCTTCACCCTTGCATCGATATCCTCCGCAGCCTCATGGATGCGCCTGAGCCCATCCCTGAACGCCTTCATCTTCATCACCGAGAGGGCGGTATCGGCAGAGAGGAGCGCGACGATCGATACCGAGAGATAGTGCATCACCGCTGACGGGATGCGCGAGAGGAGATCCATGACAGGCGGATCCACCGCATACTCAAGCACAAGCCCCATGATGCCGAAAAGCGTGGAATTGAGGAGGCAGACACGCCCGTTTATATTCACCCTGTGCTTTGAATAATCCCAGAGCTTCACTGAGAAGAGCGCCTCAAGCAGCCATGAGGAGAAATACTCAAGGCATGATGTGAGCAGGAACGCAAGCAGGAACACCAGCACAGGATATGCATGCAGCGGCGAGATGATGACAGTGACTATCGCAGCCCCGAAGCCATAGATCGGCAGGTACGGGCCATACAGGAAGCCCCTGTTCACGAAGCGTCTCTGCGGTATCGAGCAATATGCCACCTCGCAGAAATATCCGAGCACCGAGTAAATGAAGAATGAAACAATGAAGGCATCTGCAGTCATCTCAGGAAAGATTACCAGAATAAGGAAATAAAAGGAACATGCCGCCCTTCTATTGCACGCGGGGACGGAAATGGCTATCATTCCGTTCCGGCATTATGTTGGGGTTCGTGAAGAGGGAGATCGTTTTCGTCATTGCAGCAGCCGCTGCGGCTGCATCGGCTTTCTTCAATCCACCGTCCTATTCGTGGATAGAGGCCATCGATTTCCATACCCTGGGCCTCCTCTTCTCCCTCATGGGGGTATCAGAAGGCCTGAAGGCCTCTGGCTTCTTCGATGCCACCGCTGGGATGCTGATGAAGAGGTCCGGAAGCACACGTCGCCTCTCTGTGCTGCTCATCGCGATAGTCTTCTTCTCATCGATGCTCTTCACGAATGACGTGGCCCTGCTTATGTTCGTGCCGTTCACGATGATGCTTCTGGACAGGGAGGAAGCGGAGGAAGGGTATATCATAAGGCTCGTCGTGCTGGAGACGATTGCCGCGAACCTGGGTTCCATGACAACGCCTGTCGGCAATCCGCAGAATCTCTTCATATGCTCGTTCTTCGGTGTCGGTCCGGCACCTTTCTTCAGGACGATACTGCCGTTCTCGGCAATATCCCTGCTGCTCATCGCCGCTTCTGCGGCCATCCTCCTGCGCAGCAGCTCCCGGATCGAGGAGGAGACGAGGGAGATAAGGAAGATGGACAGGCAGAGGACAGCGATCTACATGGCATTCCTCCTTGCCGCCATGCTCAGCGTATTCCATGTCATCGACTGGCGCATCCTCTTCGCTGCCGAGCTTGCATTCCTGATCGCCCACGACCGAATCATACTCCGCCGCATCGACTTCATACTCCTTCTGACATTCGTTGCCTTCTTCATATTCAGCGGGAACATAGGAAGCATCGATGCCGTACGCGATATGCTCACATCCCCGATGCACTCGCATCCGATAGCGATCTCCGCATCATTGTCGCAGATCATAAGCAACGTTCCGGCAGCCATACTTCTTTCTCCATTCGCCGATGGCTTTGAGGGTGTGCTCATCGGCACTGACATCGGAGGGCTGGGAACCCCGATAGCCTCTCTGGCTTCCCTTATCTCGCTCAAGTTCTACTTCCGCAGGGAAAACGGCAGGAAAGGCGCATACATCGCACTATTCCTCTTCCTCAACTTCCTTTTCCTTGCGATCCTCATGTTCGCTGCGGCAATGATCTGACAGCGTCTGGAAACCGACAGGAAAAACATAGATATATCCCACACACTCTTTCCCTTGTGCAGGATTTTCGTCTGCCCTTGCATGGGCTTCGTGCTGCCATCATATGAGGAGGAATGGCATGGCGATGATCCCATGCAGCAGGCCGGTCACCATCAACCATGACTGCCGCATGGAACAGTCCTTAGCCCTTCCTTTGCCATCTGGATACATCGTGAACGATTTCGGCAATATAACTTTACAAAACCTTCCAAAATGTTTATAAACATCTGAGGTGGAAATGCGGGCCTGTTCCTGAGGAGCATGCAATCTCCTGGGAATCGGGTGGATGGAGAGCTCCATTCAAGCCGATAAGCCCATCGGGAAATTCCTTGATGTAAGGGGTTTCAGCTAGAATCAACCTGGAGGATTAGCTCAGCGGGAGAGCGCTTGCCTTACAAGCAAGATGTCACAAGTTCAATCCTTGTATCCTCCATCAAGCCGGTTCATGACCGGCTTTTTCATTGACCTGAGGAGGCTTCGCAATGGAAGGGAAGGACAGGCTCACGGATATACGCATCGTCTTCCTTCTTGCGCTCCTATGCTGCTTCCTGTGGGGAAGCGCCACACCTGCGATCAAGATAGGATACAGCGCGTTCTCGATTGCCGCCTCGGACACCGCCTCGATCATCCTCTTCGCTGGCATACGCTTCTTCACCGCAGGTGCGCTCGTAATACTGTTCCAGTCCATCCTCACCCGGCATTTCGTCAGACCGGATAAAGCGGCACTGCCGTCCATCGCCATCCTGGCCGCTGCCCAGACCGCAATCCAGTACTTCTGCTTCTACATCGGAGTAGCCCATACAAGCGGAGTTGCAGGGACGATCGCGACGGGGACAGGAGGATTCTTCACCATACTGCTTGCGGCCCTCATATTCCGATTGGAGAAGATGACAAGGCAGAAGATCATCGGATGCCTCCTCGGCTTCGGAGGAGTCGTGGCGATGAACATCCGCTTCGGCAGCAGCATCGGGACAGGCTTCTCGATGCTCGGAGAAGGGATGGTGCTGCTTGCGCAGATAAGCTATGCGGCATCGGGGAATATCATGAAGAAGTTCTCCTCGCGCTTTCCCGTGGCGATGCTCAGCGGCTACCAGTTCATGCTTGGAGGCCTCGTGCTCGCAGCTGCCGGCTATGCCGCAGGAGGAAGGATCGCCGCCGTGTCCAGCCTCCCGGATCTGCTGCTCCTTGCATACCTCGCGATGATATCCTCGGTGGCATACACTGTATGGGGGATCCTCATGCAGCATAATCCGGTGAGCCGCGTGGCGATCTTCAGCTTCCTCACCCCGCTTTCAGGCGTGCTCCTTTCAGCGGTATTCCTCGGGGAAGCCGCTGAAGCGCTCTCGGCCGGCAATATGCTCGCGCTCCTGCTTGTCTCGCTGGGCATATGGACAGTCAACAGGAGATCAGTAGGCTGACGACACCCTGCCATGATCCTTCAGGATCACATCATGCGCACCGCCTTCCTTGATGGATGTCGCGCTGACGACAGTGAGGCGGGCATTCCTCCTCAGCTGCTCAAGCGTGAGCGCTCCGCAGTTGCACATCGTCGATCTGATCTTGGAGACGGTAAGGGCGACATTCTCCTTCAGAGAGCCTGCATAGGGAACATAGGAATCCACGCCTTCAGGGAACGAGAGCTTCCTGTCCCCGCCGAGATCGTACCGCTGCCAGTTCCGGGCCCTCTGCGAACCCTCTCCCCAGTATTCCTTGAGATAGTTCCCGTTTATGTTCACAAGAGCCGATGGCGATTCATCGAAGCGTGCGAAATACCGCCCGAGCATCACGAAGTCAGCCCCCATGGCAAGTGCAAGGGTAATATGATAATCGAAGACTATCCCGCCATCCGAGCAGATCGGGATGTATATGCCTGTCTCCCGGAAGTACTCATCGCGGGCTGCCGCAACCTCTATGAGCGCTGAAGCCTGGCCCCTTCCGATCCCCTTCGTCTCGCGCGTGATGCAGATGGAGCCTCCGCCGATGCCTACCTTGATGAAATCAGCGCCGCAATCCGCGAGGAACCTGAAGCCCTCACGGTCGACAACGTTCCCGGCTCCGACCCTTACGCTGTCACCATACCCGTCCCTGATCCATGAGAGCGTGCGCTTCTGCCACTCCGAGAATCCCTCGGAGGAGTCTATGCAGAGCACATCCGCGCCGGCCTCGATGAGCTTGGGGACACGCTCCTCATGATCACGGGTGTTGATCCCGGCTCCGACGATATAGCGCTTGCGCTCATCCAGCAGCTCATCGGGATTCTCCTTGTGCTCGGAATAATCCTTCCTGAATACGAACGACACCAGGCGTCCGGAGGCATCGATTATCGGGAGCTGATTGAGCTTATGCTCCCATATTATGTCATTCGCCTCAGAAAGCGAGATCCCGTCACGGCCGTACACAAGCTTATCGAAAGGTGTCATGAAGCTCCTGACAGGCGTATCCGGCCCCATCCTCGACACACGGTAATCACGCGATGTGACAACGCCTTCGAGCTTCCCGGAAGGTGTCCCGTCGGATGTTATCGCGATTGTTGAATGGCCTGTGCGCTTCGTAAGCTCCAGGACATCGAAGAGCGTGCTATCCGGAGCCAGGTTGCTGTCGGAAACGACGAAGCCTGCCTTGAATGATTTCACGCGCCGGACCATGCCAGCCTCATCATCGGGGCTCTGCGAGCCATAGATGAACGCTACACCGCCTTCCCTCGCAAGCGCCTCTCCCATACGCTCTCCCGATACGGCCTGCATTATGGCGCTGACCATCGGGATATTCAGATGCAGTGCAGGCTCCTCGCCTTTCCTGAATCTGACAAGAGGTGTCCGCAGCGAGACATTGGACGGGATGCATTCGGAAGACGAGTATCCCGGGACGAGAAGGTATTCGCTGAATGTACGCGAAAGCTCCGGATAGAAATATGCCATGTCGTTCTCCTTGGGAGGAGATTATCACAGGGATGGCACCCTATGGCAACATGCTAACGCAGAGCCAGCGCATTATCCTCCGAGAGAATGATGACAGCGCTGCTGAACGCTTCGAGCGTCACCCTGAGGGTGCTGCCATCAATCACGGCCTCGGCATCGCCGTACCTGACGGATGCACTGCCTTTGGGAAGGGCGAAGAGACCCACATGCACAGTGCGGCGCCTGGGGCATCTGCTGATGACAGCCACTTCAGCCTTCCCCCTAGATATCCTCTCTATGGCGAAGGCTTCCCTGTCCAGCGCCTCTATGCGGCAGGCTGACAGGGGGAAGTGCTTCTCCTTCCTCAGCTCTGCCATGCTCCTGTAGACTTCATGCGTATCCATGTCCCATCTGGATTCATCCCAGCACATCGGATAGCGTGCAGCCTCGACAGATCCCATCTCACCATCCAGGAGGTTCTCGTCACCATAGTAGATGGAAGGCATGCCTGGAAGCATGAACGCCGCGATGACGATGCCTGCGTATATCCTCTTATCGAATATCGCCCGGTTGCAGTGCAGCCGCGGTGTATCATGGCTGTCGAAGAGATTCATCTGGAAGAATGCCATCTGGTCCGGAACGGATGAGAGCGCATCGCTGAGGGCTGCGGCCATCTCCTCCCCTGTCCATGGTTCCTCACGCTCGGGATCATGCCCCCAGCCGCCTGTGAGGAACCTGTCCCTCTCCCCCATCCATGATCTGAGCGGTCGCGAGACGCCATAGTAGTTCATCGCGCCATCCCACATATCGCCCTGGAGGTATTCCGCGCTGTCATCCCAGTCCTCCCCTACGAGGTAGAGGTCCCGGCGTACGGACTTCAGGCTCTTCCGGACCTCTCGCCACACCTCAGCCGTAAGCTGGTCACGCCCAGCCCTGCCCACCTCAGGCGCCACATCAAGACGCCACCCATCCTGCATGTACGGAGAGCGTATGAACTTCTGCATCGCCGAGTCAGCAGCGCGGTACATTCTGTCACGGAGAGCCTGTGAGGAATAGTCCAGCTGCACAAGCGTCCTCACGCCCTGCCAGCATCTCGCATCCGTGCCGTCGGAATAGTAGAATCCGCGCTCCTCAGACTCCGGATCCTCCATTGCCTTGAGGAACCATGGATTGCTCCTTCCCGTGTGGTTTATCGAGATATCGACGATGACGCGGATCCCCGCGCTGTGGGCTGCATCCATCAGGCGGAGGAATGCCTCATCTCCACCGAGCTTGGGATCCACATGGAAGAATGAGGCGGAATCATAGCGATGGACGGTGCGGGCATCATTTATCGGATTGATATAGACCGCGCTCACCCCGAGCCCGGCAAGATAGGGTATCTTCTGCCTTATCCCCTCAAGATCGCCGTTGTGGAAATCAAGGCATCTTGCCTCATGGTAAGGGGCGGGAACGGAATCGAACGGAGGCACTGTCACGCGTCCTCCATCCATCTCATACTCGCCTTCCCTTGCTCCAACGGAAGGATCCCCGGAGAAGAAACGGTCAGGGAATATCTGGTAGCAGGTCGCTCCAGGCACCCACTCCGGGGCCTCCAGAGACGGAATCAGGGTGAACCGGTCTCCCACCTTCGGCGTATTCCGCGTTATGCCTCTCTTCGAATAGTACCAGCTCCTGCCGTCTGTGAAGAAGACGAAGAAGTAATGGAAAGGTCCATCCCCTGATGTCACAGGGGCCTTTGCCGAATAGCAGCATGCCCCATTGAGCATCCCGCGTTCTGCCATAGGGTATGTGGAGAGCAGCCCGTTGTCGTCATCAGCCCTGAGGAGCACCGAATCCGGGCGGGAGGAGAAGACTATGGAGAATTCCGTGCTTTCCCCCTTCCTGGGGTAAAGCGGTGAAACGAATAGATCAGAGAAGGATGAGAAGACTTCAATCATTGCATGGCCTCAGGAAGATGATAGCATCCTCTGAGGCCGTGCAGTATGATAATCACGCCTTAAGCGCTGCGAGAACCGACGCAAGCACCTCTTCAGGCGACACGGATGCATCGATGTCAGTGATGAGGCCCTTCTCCGTGTAGAAGCCGATGAGAGGAGCCGTATCCTTGCGGTAGACCTCAAGGCGATGCCTTATCGCCTCAGGCTTGTCATCATCACGCTGGATGAGGGGCTCGCCTGTCTCGTCGTCGATCCCCTCCTTCTTCGGCGGATTGGAGACGATATGGTAGATCCTGCCTGTGGACTTGCAGAGACGGCGTCCTGAAAGCCTCTTGACGATCTCCTCCTCGTCAAGCACGAAGTTGATGACGCGGTCGATATCATCGATCGTGCAGAGAGCCTCTGCCTGTGCGATCGTGCGCGGGAATCCATCGAGGATATAGCCCTGGGCCGTATCATCCTTCGAGAGCCTGTCACGGACCATCTCGATCGTCACCTCATCCGGCACAAGACCGCCCGAGGCCATGATGCCCTGGACCTTCTTACCAAGTTCCGTGCCGTTCTTTATGTTCTCCCTGAAGATATCACCGGTGGAGATATGGGGAACGCCGAGCTCCTTCTTGAGAAGCGCTGCAACTGTGCCTTTGCCGGCCCCCGGAGGGCCAAGAAGTACGATATTCATAATTCACCTCGCAGGAAGTATAGCAGAATGGCGGGAAGAGCACCATAAACCGGAAGACGATGCATCGCAGCATGGATGCCGGACGCGCTGACACTGTATAATCGTATCAGCCATATGGCAAAGGAGACGAAATGAGAAAGGCTGCTGTTCTGCTTGCATCCCTTCTGATCGCCATCTCCTCCCTTTCCGCCGGAAGCTGGCAGATGGGGGTTGAGGCGGGATACACGATGGGATTCTATGATCAGCGAGGAGGCTGGAGGGAAGGCCGTTCGTACAGCCTGGGCCATGCCTTCGAAGTAGCAGTGCCCGTGGAATACAGGGCGAATGAGTGGCTGAGCATCGCTTCAGGGATAAGATACATCGGCAAGAGCTATGGGATGTCCAACACCTATGAATTCCAGGGCGAGACTGTCAGGAACATGGACATCAGGAATACCGAGCACTTCTTCGAGATCCCCCTCACGTTCCGTCTCTCGCTAGGCAACGGCAGCATCAGGGGCTTCATAGGAGCCGGAGGATACGTAGGCGTGCGGTTCATGTCCGTCGAGAAGGGAAAGGCGGATCTTGCCATGACTCCGGCCTCGGCGAGCGAGATATGGAGGATGAACCATCTCAATCCGGAAACCGACAATCTCTTCGATGCAGGGATAATAGCGGAAGCCGGGCTGGGATATGCATTCCAGGATGCAGGAGAACTCTACCTTGCAGCAAGATACCAGTACTCCCTCACTGCCCTTGACAGGAAATACCAGGAGGATCCCGTGGGAAGATACATCGACACGCTGAGCATCACGCTCGGCTACTCATTCAGGCTTGGAGGTGAAGCATGATGAAGAAAGCCGCAGTCCTGCTGATGATCCTCCTCGCACTCGTCTCCTGCCGCCCTGACGGCCCTGCGATGCCTGAGGAATCGGACATAACGACATGGGCAGGCCTCTTCGACGCATGGTGGCACGAGATGAACCGAAGCTACGTATTCTGGTCACTCGACTACCCCGGATTCGAATGGGATGAGGTACGGAAGGAGATGCTTCCGGAGATGGAGAAGCTCGGGGAAATTGAACCGGACTACAACGATGATAACACGAGGAAAGCCCTCCGCTATTTCTATGACATAGTCAAGAACCTGTCAGACGGGCATCATAAATTCAACTTCTCCACAGATGAAACTGAAGGGAATGAAATATTCTTCGCGCCTCTTGCATACAGAGCATATAGGGATTATATCGAGAGCACCGGAAGATCTTTCACCGGCGCTGACGATGAAGCTTTCTTCAATGCCTCCTTCGATCTTGAAGCAGAAAAGAATAAGAGATATCCGGAGGACTTCAAAAAGTACAGCGAATTCATGCAGGAGAATACAAGCGCGATTCTTGCAAATAGCCTTGGTATATCCTTGGATGATTCTGGAACTTCAGCCATTCCCACTGAAGACAATCGCAATCCGGGGAATGTGAAAGGCTTCGAGATGGCAGGGTATGTCAAAGTCGGAGAGGGAGAGTCTCTCTTCAACAGCGATGTCGGCGGCTTCACTTTCTTCGTCGGAGTAACTGATCATGATATACTCTACCTTGCATTCTCGAATTTCGAGTTCTCCATGTTCCTTGAGGACATGGAAGAGGCGGAAGGCATCACCGAAGATCTGGATTGCGTATATTCTGATGATGTATACAGCCTCTTCGGCCTGTACAGGAAGATCATCGAGGATCCTGTGGGAAACGGCATCAAGGGCGTGGTGATAGACCTCAGAGGCAATGGAGGCGGGATGGTAGCGGATCTTCCCCTGCTCTGGAGCCCGTTCTTCCCCAAGGATACTCCGTTTGCCATGATAAGGACGAAGAAGAGCGATAACCGCCAGAGCTATACTGCATGGGAAGATATGGTGATGCCAGGCAATGAGGATGGAACGATGCCGGGCATCCCGATTGCCATACTGACGAACAGCCATTCGGTTTCCTGCAGCGAGATGAGCGTGATGGCATTCATGGCGCTCCGCGACAGATACGGGGCTGATGTCGCGCTCATCGGAGGAAGGACAGCAGGCGGCAACGGTCCGCTGACAACTATCAACGGGCAGTATATCGCAGGCACGTTCAATCTTCCGTATATCACGGAGGTATATACGCCATTCGCGCAGTCGGTATATATCGATGGCACATCATACGAAGGTATCGGCATAGCTCCTGATGAGGGATATGGTATACCGTACGATCATAGCGCTTTCACCAACGACACCGACGCCCGCCTTGACAAGGCCCTCGGATACATATGGAGCTTCAATTGAAAAGGCTCATCCTCCCCATCATCTGCCTGCTCATCCTCTCATCGTGCATGACAGCAGCCGATGAGAGGGCAGAGCGCTACATAGCGGAGGGAGAGCGGCTCACAGGCGCCCAGGCGGCTGATGTCTATGATGATGCGGCAGCCGAGATCGGTACGCCATCGCTTTATTACAACCTCGCCTACTCATACCTTGAGGACGGGGACTATGAGAGCGCGGTGGAGACTGCGGATGAGGCTATGGCGCTCTTTCCCGATATGCTGAGATTCATGTATCTCAAGGCGTATGCCCTCAGGGAGAGCGGCAGATACCTCAGCTATGAGAGGATGCTCCATTCCATCCTCGCGTTCGACCCGGGGAATGATGACATAAGGCAGCTGCTCCTCGATCACTATCTCGATACGGGAAGACGCTCTGATGCCGCTGCTGTCGGCAGGGATATGATAGCGCGTGACAGCGATAACAGCTCCGCGCTCACGGCATTGGGCTTCATAAGCGATTTCTTCGCTGCAATCGCACCTTCCAGGAGCAATGGCTTCAAGCCGGAAGGAAGGCTGTGGTCGGAGCCTCCGTTCATATACCAGAATCTCGGGATACTCCGTGGGGAAAGGCTTCTCAGGGATGTGAAGAGGGAGATCACCCCTCCCCCTTTATCCTCTTCCACTCCCTGACAGCCATCTCATCGCAGCGGTTGTTGTAGGGATTCTCCGCATGTCCCTTGACCCATACGAACCTTACGGTGTGTGTCCTGAGCTGGACAAGGAGGCGTTTCCAGAGATCGGTGTTTGGAACTTCCTTGCTCTTCCTGACGAATCCGTTCTTCTCCCATGAGAGAAGCCAGCCCTTCTCAACGGAATCAACAAGGTACCTGGAATCGGAATAGAGCGCCACGGAGCATGGACGGCGCAGCATCTCAAGCGCGGAGATCGCGGCAAGGAGCTCCATGCGGTTGTTTGTGGTCGACTCCTCCCCTCCTGATATCTCCTTCTCCGCATCCCCGTACTTCAGGATGGCTCCCCATCCTCCGGGGCCGGGATTGCCTGAGCATGCGCCATCTGTGTAGATAGTGACTTCCATCAGCCCCTCGCGCCGGTCTTCTTTATGATGTGATAGCCGAACTGCGTCCTCACGGGACGGGAGACCGTACCATTTGGCATGCGCCTCACGGCATTCTCGAAGGGAGCGACCATCTTCCCTTCTCCGAACCATCCGAGGTCCCCGCCCTTTGACTTAGACGGGCATGTCGAATACTGCCTTGCAAGGGATTCGAAGCTCTCTCCCTTCTTAACCCTCTCATACAGCTTCTCAGCTGTTGCCTGATCCTTCACGAGTATATGGCTTGCCCTGAATTCCATCACTTCCTCCCTGTTATCATCTCACGGTATGAGCGTGTCTCTATATCGCTTTCTCCGATTCCGGCTTCCTTCATCAGCGCCTCTATGTGGCGGCGTGCAGCCTCCCCGTCCTCCACGGAGGAATCGAAAGGCAGCAGCACCTCTATCTCCAGGAACCATCCGAGATCATTGACGGAAAGAAGCTCTATATGGGCATCCCCGTCGTTCCATTCCCAGCCATCCTTCTTCTTCACGAAGAAATCCTCATAGCCGAGGGCATGGAAGAACGCGGCAGCAGCCTCCTCATCCCCGGGAAGCCCATGGAACTCGTATTCGGCATTGTCCTCCCGTCCGTTGACGGATACCGTCCTCTTGGTCGTGAACTCCAGCCGTCCGCCATTCGTCCTCATGCGGAGGGCCTGGATGCTCTCGCCAGGGCGCCTGAAGTAGTGATCGGCCTTATGCACGGGATGTGCCTTCCCGAGCCTGGATGAGAATATGCCGGAGATCCTCTCGGGCACGGCGGCCCTTGCCTTCATCTCGACTTCGCGCATATCAGTACTTCCAGGGGAAGATCATGGACTTGAGCGAGCGCGGCCCGATCTTCTCCTTCTCGTCATAGAGCACATCCTCCCATGGGATATGCTTCCTGTCCGCATCCGGATTCCCCTCAAGGTAATCGTACTTCATCATCAGGAGCTTCATCGCATCCTGTGCGGCAAGCTGGATGCCCGTCACGCCGGGGATAAGCCCCATCGTGAAGAGCGAAAGGACTGCAAGCACAAGGCTGTACAGGAGGAAGAAGAGCGAGAAGCCCATATTGTCCCCCGCGATGAGGAGGCACTTCTTCGCCGTCTTCACCGGCCTGTCTGCAGGCAGGAGGTTCATCAGAGGGAAGTAATATGGCACGGCAAGCACGATGATCACCTCAAGCCATATCATCACAAGCGCAAGCACATAGCCGAATGCATTGCCATATGACAGGTAGAACGGGATTATCAGGCGGATATTGAACACAGCCACGATCAGGATCAGCGAGAAGAGGAGCGAGTGCCCTATGTTCCGCCTGATGCCGGAGATGAATGCATGCCATGAATCCCTCCGGTAGTCAGAATAGCTGTGCGTGACGGCTGCCGTGCCTCCCATCACTATGGAAACCAGGGCAAGGGAGAGCGCTGTTGCGCCGGCTGCGGCTGCGGCATTCACCTCCCCTGCCAGAAGCGAGGCATAAAGCCCTGCCATCAGCAGTGCGATATACGCAAGATTGAAAAGAACGATGCCGATGAGATTATCCCATCCATCGAAGAATGCCTTCTTGATGAAGAAACCTTTCATACCTAGAAATGTACGCAATCCGGAGAGCATAGTAAACCCTCTCAGGATTACATGGGAACTGTAAGGAATTATATCACTATGATATTTACAAATTCCTATATGCATGTTATATAGTTCTCAGTGGCTTAAATGGCATGCGCCAGGTTGCCTAGAAGAGGGACTGCCATAGACGCCTGCGGAATAGTCCGAAGCGCACATCCCCAGCACATCAAGCGCTGGGGCTTTTTTTTCAGCCAGTATGCACTTTGAATGCAGGAATAATCATTTTCTGAATATTTATGCATAAATCCCTTGCATAAACTCGATGAATATGCATAATACAGGCTGTCAAGGAGAAAAGACAATGAAAGAGAAGGTCATTCTTGCATATTCCGGCGGACTGGATACATCAGTCATCCTCAAGTGGCTTGCCAACAAGGGCTTCGACGTGATCGCATACGTTGCGGATGTCGGGCAGAACGAGGATTTCAAGGCCATCGAGGAGAAGGCTTACGCCACGGGTGCAAGCAAGGTGTACATAGAGGACCTCAAGAAGCCTCTCGTAACGGACTACATCTTCCCGGCACTCAAGGCCAATACGATATATGAGGGCACATACATGCTCGGCACATCCCTCGCCCGCCCGATCATCGCAAAGAGGCATGTCGAGATAGCCAGGAAGGAAGGAACGAAGTATGTCGCGCATGGCGCTACCGGAAAGGGAAACGATCAGGTCAGGTTCGAGTTCGGCTACTACATGAACATGCCTGATGTCAGGATCATCAGCCCGTGGAAGGATGAGGAATGGCTTTCGCAGTTCGAAGGCCGCTCCGATATGCTCAAGTACGCGGCGGAGAACGGCATCCCGGTGAAGGCTACTGCAAAGAAGCCCTACAGCGAGGATGAGAACATGATCCACATCTCCCATGAGGCAGGGATCCTTGAGGATCCATCCATGAGGTGCCCGGAGGATGTGTACTCGCTCACGCTCTCCCCGCAGGAAGCTGCCGACAAGGAAACGCTGCTCACATTCTTCTTCAAGGATGGTGTCCCGCAGTATGTGAAGAACGAGAACGACGGAACGGTTGTCTCCGATCCTCTTGAGATGATCCTCTATCTGAACAAGATGGGCCATGACAATGCCATAGGCAGGGTCGACATGGTCGAGAACAGGTTCATCGGCATCAAGAGCAGGGGCGTATACGAGACTCCGGGATGCGAGATCCTCTGGAAGGCCCACCACAACCTTGAGGGCCTGACGATGGACAAGGAGGCCATGCACCTGAGGGATATGCTCTCTCCGAAGTATGCAGAGCTCATCTACAACGGCTACTGGGGTGCTCCTGAGTTCAACATGCTCACAGCGCTCTTCGATGAAAGCCAGAGATATGTCACTGGAAAGGCGACGGTCGCTCTCTACAAGGGCAATGTCATCAACGCAGGCATCGAATCGGACTGCTCGCTGTACAACGAGGATCTCGGATCGATGGGCAAGGCTGGCGGCTATCATCCTATCGACTGCAAGGGCTTCATCAACATCAACGCCATCAGGCTGATGGCCTCCTCCATCAGGGAGATGAAGGGCCAGAACGGATAAGCAAGGGGAAAACAAGGATATCCGGGGGATCCGCAAGGGTCCCCCTCTTCTATATAATGCTTTCACCAATAATGAATTGACTTCAGTTTCTGCCTAACCGATAATCTATGTATAGCATACAGACCATGGCACGGGGGTTAGGAATATGGCAATGAGCAACGTCCCATTGAAGTATCAGATCTACGAGCAGCTGAGGACCTCGATAATCAAGGGGGAATTCCGTCCTGGCGAGATGCTGCCAAGCGAAGCTGAGCTCTGCTCGAAATACGGTGTCAGCAGGACAACGATAATAGCTGCGCTCCAGATGCTCCAGAATGATTCGTTCATCTACAGGAAGCAGGGGAAGGGCACCTATGTATCGGAGCCGAAGATATCCAGGGATCTCTCCTCTTCCAAGACCAGGTTCTTCGGGATGATGGAAAGCGAGAAGGATATCCATCCTGCGACGCAGATACTCCAGATAAGGACGGAGCTCCTTGATAGTGCCATTGCGGATGTGCTGGGGGTGGAACCGAATGAGAAGGCGGTATATCTCAAGAGGCTGCGGCTGATCGATGATATCCCCGTTGCGATAACCTGGAGCTATATGCTGTGGGATTACGGAGCGAAGCTCCTCCAGATCCCCCTTCCGGAGAATTTCTCCATCACCAGCTATATCCGCTCTGAGTTCCTGCAGGAGCCCACGCAGGGGACGATAAGGCTGACTGTGGAGAATATATTCGGGCAGGATGCAAGGCTGCTGGACGTGGAAGATGGATTCACATGCTGCAAGACGGTATCGACCTCATATATCGGAGAAAGGAAATTCGAACTTGCCTACACCCTCATGAGAGCTGACAAGTTCGAATTCATAATCAAGAAGATAGATTACTGATGATCAGCCCTTGACTCCTCCAAGGGCAAGGCCGGCGACAAGCTGCTTCTGTATGAAGAATATCAGTATCGCTGGGGGAATGATCAGAACTGCGGATATCGCCGCAACCGTGCCCCACTGCACGGCATATTCACCGACGTACTGGGATGCCTCGACGGAAAGCACCCTTGTCTTCGTAGGTGCAAGCGTAAGGGCATAATAGAAATGATTCCACGCACCAGTGATGTTGTACACGGTCGTGACGATCAGCCCCGATCGGCAGAGAGGGAGCGAAACGCTTGCGAATGTCCTGAAATTCGTGCATCCATCTATCCTGGCAGCTTCCTCTATGCTCTTTGATATGCCCTGGAAGAACGGGATCATGAGCCAGACCGTATTCGGCAGGAGGAACCCGATATACGCAAGGGTAAGCCCTTCTATCGTATCGAGGATGCGCATCTTCGAGAACATTATGAACAGAGGCAGTCCAAGAACCACGGAAGGAAGGACACGCATTATCAGCACGCTGTACAGCACAGGCCTGCCGCCTGTCCTGAACTTCGCGATGCTGTATGCGGCCATCGCTCCGATCATCTCAGTCAGCAATGTTGACAGGACACTTATGATCACTGTGTTGTATACGGTCTCAAGGAAGCCGCGCGAGGCGAATATCTCCTTATAGTTCTCAAACGATGGAGTGAAGATGAACTTCGGAGGCATCGAGAATACATCGCGTCCAGTCTTCAATGAGATCGAGATCATATAGAGCGGCGGTGCGATCAGGATGATGACAAGCGCGATGCCGACGATGTATGCGAGAACATTCCTGAATCTTCCCTTTCCAATAGACAGATCAACCATTTTCACCCTCGCTCAGGCTCTTTATGAGCCCGCTTGCAAGAACAAGCGTAATCAGTGTGAGAATCATCGCTTCCGCAGCTCCCACGGAGAAATTATGGCTCTCGAAGGACGTCAGGTAGAGCTGCAGGGAGAAGACCCGTGTCGAATCCCCCGGCCCGCCTTGCGTAAGCGTGTATATTAGATCGAATTCACGGAATGCATCGATCGCCCTCAGCATTATGACTGTATTGAGCACCGATTTCATTCCCGGCAGCGTAATGTACCTGAAGCTCTGCCATTTCGTAGCCCCATCTATCTCCGCAGCCTCGAACTGCTCAGGAGGAAGCGAGCTCAGGCCGCCGAGGAGGACAAGGATGACGAAGGATACGCCCCACCAGATCTGGACGAAGCAGACTGCGGCGAAAGCCGTGCCTGATTCATACAGCCATGGGACAGGATCGAAGCCGAGAAGTCCTATGAAGTAGTTTATAAGCCCCCACTGGCGGTTGAAGAGTATCCTCCAGAAAAGACCGACAGCGATAGGCGTCATCATCATCGGCAGCAGGACGCTGACGGTGAAGAGCCCCTTCGCCTTTATCTTCGTGTTCAGGGTAAGCGCTCCCACCATGCCGAGGACCACCTGCCCTGCGACTGTCACGACCATGAAGAGGAACGTGCGCAGCAGTGACATGAGGACAGTCTTGTCAGTCAGCACGTCCGCATAGTTCCTCAATCCTACGAAATCCCAGCCTGAGGACTTGAAATTCAGCATGTTTACCTTATGAAGGCTCATGTTGATATTGAAGAACAGCGGATAGATTACAAGCAGGCAGAGTATGGCCATCGCAGGGAGTATGAAGATGATTCCAAGATGGTCATCGCACCATGCCAGAAGGCCCCTGTTCCCTATATGGGTTCTCTTCGTTTTCATCGTACCTCCTCAAAGGAAACATCCGCATATGCGGAAAGGACAAAGCCGGAATCGACCCTGTTCCTGTCTGTTGCGGAAACGACCTCGATTGCCTTCGAGGCAATGACTGTCGCGATCCTGGCAGCATCAAGGAGCGGATATCCGATCGACATCGCCGAGCAGAGTCCCCCGCAGAAGGAATCCCCTGCCCCTGTCAGGTTCATGATGCATTCCTCCGGATAGATCCCGACCCGGTAGCATTTCCCGTCATGGGAATCAAGGACGATGCAGCCATCATGTCCATTCTTGCAGACGATGCTGCTTCCTGTGTCATCTGCGAGCTTCTGTACGGATGATACGATGTCAAGATCCGGGAATATCCACTTCATTTCCTTCCGGCTCGGAATGAATACCGTTGTCCGGCGTATGAGGTCCAGGACATCGGCGTAAGGCATCCCTATGAGGTATTTCCCCGGATCGAGCGTCTTCAGGGGAATATCAAGGGAAAGGAATCCAAGATGGGAGGAAAGCGGAGCCGGAGCGAGATGGATTGCCTTGATATCCCAGCCCGAAGGCAGCATCTCCTTCACCGGAGGGTACTCAAGACGGAAATCATTGTATGTATAATAGTCGTTGCGGCTCGAGCCTATGAGCGCATCGATCTCACCCCTGGAAAGCACCTTGCCATCAAGATCATGATCGAGATCGACGAAAATGCCATCGATCCTGTCACCATTCTCCTGATAGGCGAACAGCTCATTCCAGGCAACGGCCTTATCGCGCCGCACAAGGCATGCTGTATCTATCCCCTGCTTCCTTAGGGCTTCGGCATTGCTTTCCGGATAATTGCCGGGGATATTCGCAAGTATCGCGACCTTATCCGACAGGATGCTGGCTGCCATGGAGGCATGGAAGCAGTTTCCGCCGCAGACACCCTGATGGAATACACCATCCGATGTTATGACATTATCGATGGAGCTGTTGCCGGCAAAGACGATTCTCTCTTTCATCGGTTCATGCCTCCGAAGGGTATCCTATCCCCGCCTCATACTTGCTTTCCGCCACATAGTATGCGAGAAGATGCGCCGCTACCATGGAAACGAGCGGCTGGAGCTCCGGCAGCGTTTCAGGAACAAGGCAGGCAAGATCTGAGACCTTCCGCATCTCCTCCGGTATATCGCTGCCTACTGCGATTATGATCCCGCCGTCGTACGCCCCTACCAGAGCCGTATCGATTTCCTTCTGCCTGGCATGACCGCCAAGAAGGAACAGGACAAGGGGATCCCCTGGCTTCAGGCTCCTGTAATGATGGAATTCCTCAAGAGGGTATGAGCAGGCGTGTACGGGACAGAGCTCCTTCAGCTTCGCGCATGCTACCTGGCTTGCTCCATACAGAGGACCGCAGCCCGCGGACTGGAAGAAGAGCACATCATTGAGGACCGGCGCATAGGAGGCGATCCTTCCCTCATTATCGGAAATCACGGCTTCCATCATAGCCGGTATCCCACGGAGGGAAGAGAGCACCTCCTCAGCGTAGCTGCGGTTCTGCCCCTTCTCAACGCAGAGCGATGCGAATAGCCAGGCAATGGCACCTATGGCAGAAGTGGTTGCCTGCGTAGGCCACCCTTCCCTTCTGGCCTGGACAAGCAGTCCGAAATCCGTGCTCGAAAGCAGCTCAGCACCCTCTGTATTGCTTATGCCGACTGTATATGCCCCCTGCTTCCTTGCCTTCCCAAGGGAGTCAAGCACGGATCCGGTGGTACCGCTGGCACTCTGCCCTATAATCACGGTATCCGCAGAAACCGTATCGCAATGGAAAGCGGAGAACTCGAAAGCATCATAGCTCTGGCAAGGGCAGCCAAGAAGCCTCTCCACAAGGACCTCAAGGCATGTCCCGACAAACCATGAATCACCGCAGCCGATGAGGACCACGCGCTTTATCTCCCTTCCAGAGAGACCGGAAACGAATGCACCCTTCACCGAATCGGTATATTCCAGCGTACGCCTGAATGCCTCAGGCTGCTGCATCAGCTCGGCGTATGTCTTCCTGGCTCGCTTTATCCTGTTCTCATCGCGCCCTGTATCGAGCGAAGGCTCCTTTGCCTTCGCCTTCGGGCGAGGCATTCCATCATATTTCATAATCACCTCGGAAAATCTAGGAAGTAGAGCATGCAGCGCGACGCTGCATGCTGTCTGGCTGTCAGATGCTGTTCCTCATCTCCTCAGCCGCTGAATCGAAAGCCTCATCGACACTCATATCGCCATTGAGCGCAAGGCTGGCCCACTTGTTGAAGCTTTCCTTGATGATTGCCTGCTCTGCGACGCGGATGCTTCCAACGCCCTGCGCCTTGAGCAGCTCCTCATACCATGGCCTTTCGGCGATGTACTTGGGATCGGACATGATAGATTTCCTCGGGGATGCTCCACCGGCATCGGTATATATCCTGCCGCCTTCCTCGCTTGTCAGCCAGAGGAGGAACTCGATTGTCGCCTCACGATGCTCGCCGTTGGCATTCACCATGACTCCAAGGGGATTGAATCTCGTGAACGATCCATAAGGGCCTGCAGGCTGTGCGACGAACCTGAACTTCCCTGCCAGCTCTGGAGTGAGCTCCTCCGAGTACAGATCCGGCATGCCGGCCGTGAAGAACTGGGCGGATGCGACCACGCCTTCCTGCAGAGCGATGAGAGGCTCGGCATAATCCCATGCTGTCACGTCAGGAGGTACGATCTGGAGATCGTTCCTCATATCCGCATAGATCTGGAAAGCCTCCTTTGCCTCTGGCGAATCAACCTTGATCTCAAGCGTATTCTCATCGACCAGCTCTGCTCCGTATGCCTTCATGATTCCCTGGAAAGTACCTTCAAGAACGCTGTTCGCACCAGAGAAGCCGAAACCGTATTCCGTCGGGGAATCAGGATTCATCGATCTTGTGAACTGCTTTGCCATCTCGATGAGCTCGTCCCAGGTCTCTGGTGCCTTCTCAAAGAGATCAGTCCTGTAGACCAGGGATTCCGCGGACATGTCGGTTGGGAACATGTACCACTCGCCGTTATAGGACATCTCGCTCTGTATGACATCATCGAAGTCCTCGATATTATAGCCTTCCGCATTCTTCACATATTCATCAATGGAGAGGATATGGCCACCGGCCGCAAGTCCAGGTACGACGAATGCCGTGTCGAGGACGGCATCCAGCTCAGTGCTTCCGGCAAGAAGGGCTGTGTTGTATGCCGGGCGGTATCCGCTTCTGCCCTGTATCACGACATCGACTGTCTTTCCGGTCTCCTCCTTATATGCCTCTGCTGCTGCAAGAAGCGCAGTTCCCTCAGGTCCTGATTTCGCCCATATGATCGGATTGCCTTCCGCTTCCTGGGATCCGCTTGCAAAGCACATGGAAGCGATCATGCAGAAAACCATGAGGCTGGTAACCAATTTCTTCATAAGAAAACCTCCTTTTGGTTAACTTGTAGTATCAACATATCATTCAAATTTCACGCCGTCAACTTTTTTCATCTCCTTCTGACAGCTTATTTTGTTGACATATCACAGAAAACAAGTAGAATTTCACCATGCGAGGTTGATATGTTGTCATTACAAGTTAATTCTGAAAAGAAGCTTATCCTTGGTTCCATCCAGCTTCCATCCTTTCTCGGTAAATCAGGAAAGGAAATAGAGATGATTGCAGGAAAAGCCAGGAAGGCTGCCTCTCTGTTCGCCGAAGCCGGATTCGATGGTGTATTCATCCAGGACACGACTCCTGGGGAGCTGTCCCTTGATACGATATCGAATCTTGCAGCCATCACAAGGCATGTCAGGGATTCCGTACCGGGCATTGCTATAGGCTCCCAGATGGAATGCGACAATGCGGAAGCGATACTCTCAACAGCGAAAGCGGCCTCAGCGGAGATGGTGAGGATCAAGAATTTCGTCGGTGCATCCGTCAGGAACAGCGGGATAATCAACGGGCAGGGCCCCGAAGCGATCAGATACAGGATAGAGCACAAGGTTGAGACAGCCATTTTCTCGGATATTTTCAATCTGACAGGTGTTCCTCTCGGGCCTCTGAGCCTGAAGAAGGCCTGTTCCATGGCATTGAAGCTTGGAGTCGAAGGATTGATAATATGCGGCCCGGACTATGATTCCACCGTGCAGATGCTGAAGGAGGTGAAGTCATATTTCCCTGATGCATTCGTCCTCTGCGGCGGGAACGCCACCATAGACAAGGCAAGGGAAATGCTTGATATCTGCGACGGAGTGATCGTGAGCTCATGCCTCAAGACAGGATCGGAATTCGATGCGGCCAAGATGAGCAGGTTCATAAGCAATGCCAGGCCATGATGGGGGAAGGATGAGCAGAAGCATCGCCATGATCCTGATGGTCGCAGGCACGATCTGCTTCTTCGCCGTGAATCATATCCTCTCGGTCGCAATCCCCCTTCTGATCAATGACATGGGGATGCCTCTGAGCATTGTCGGACAATGCACAGCGGCGATGGGTGCGGTGACGATCATCATGAAAGCTGTCACGCCTGCCCTGATACGCTCCATCAGGCTCAGGCTGCTTATACTGCTCGATCTGGCAGCGCTTGCTGCGATCACGCTTGCATTCGCGCTGCCAGAAACAGCGGCTCCTGTTTCACTGACTCTGCTGAGAGCCCTCTTCGGAGCACCTTTCTCGGTATTCCCTATCGTGAATCTCATAGCCATTGCAAGGACCGCGCTCAACGAAGATGACATGATCCGCAACACAAGCCTGATCGGAATGGCGATGCCGGTTTCCATGATGCTCTCCCCTGCAATCACAGAATTCCTTCTGAAGGAGTTCTCCTATGAAGCCGTGTTCAATACAGCGCTGGCCTCATCCATCCTCTGCCTTGTCCTATACATGCTCGGGCTGTCGATGCTGTCCTCATCATCCGGCGATGCTGGAAGGATCGAGGGAAGGCCGGATGCAGGAAGAAGGATCAGGATCGATGATCTCCGGCCTGTGATCGTCCCGATAACCGCCTTCTTCTTCCTCGGAATCGCTGATATGCTCCTGATCACCTATTTCCCGCTTATTGCCGAAGCTGAAGGCAAGCCATATTCATTCTTCTTCGCATTGTTCTCCATTTCCATGGTTGCCTCACAGAAAGCATACAGCCGCCTGAGATCATGCAGCAGGATGAAGCTTCTTGCCGGATATGCATCATTGGCGATCTCCGCGCTTCTCGCAGGCCTGTCGGGAATCTCCTTCTATGCATTCTCCGCGATCTCCGCAATCACATTCGGGATAGGATACAGCCTCACGGAGACAACAACGAATACGCTTGTGATGGCCGGGAACAATCCCGCCGCCATTGTGACTATCCAGCAGCTGAGCATCTGCCTGGGTCGGACATTCGGCCCTTGGATCATATCATTCTTCTCCGGCGATGCAGGCCAGCTCAAGATATGCTTCATTGCGATGGCGGCATCCATGCTGCTGCCATTGCTCCTGATCAGCCGTGGCAAGAGAGGGAGAACCTGATGAGCTACTGCTCATCGCTTATCCCTTCTGCCCTGCCCATCCATTCAAGCACGATGCCATCATCAGGAGACCAGGATCCATAGATGATCCCATCATCCTGCTTCCCTCTGTCCTCTGCGCTCTTCCTTTCCTCATCATCTGCCATATTGCATATAGTAGCACCTGAAACAGTGCTATCATAGATGCATGGCAACGATAGCTAAGCATAGGGCGATACTGTCATTCACTGTATTCGCCATGTTCTTCGGAGCAGGCAATCTCATATTCCCTGTCTTCCTTGCCTATGAATCAGGCAGGGAATTCCTTCCGGCGTTCATAGGATTCACGATCACGGCCATAGGGCTTCCTGTGCTATCGCTTCTTGCCATCGGGCGCGCAGGCTCGCTCTCAGCGCTCGCCTCCCGGGTGCATCCCGCTTTCAGCTGCATCTTCACGATAGCGATCTACCTGACCATCGGACCATGCCTGGCGATTCCAAGGACCGCAAGCACGAGCTTCGAGATGATCAAGGCCGCGACGGGTACATCCAGCCAGATCGCAAGCGTCCTATACTCAGCTGCATTCTTCGCTGCAGGAGGCATCACGGCACTGCATCCGGAGAAGCTCTCGAAGCGGCTTGGCCGTATCCTCTCCCCTATCCTCATACTGCTCATCGCGATACTCGTCGCTGGGATTGCCACCGAGGAGGCGCCTCTCAGCAGCGCATATGCAGGACGGTACTCCGGGAAGCCTTTCGCAGTGGGATTCGCAGAGGGGTATCAGACAATGGATGCGATTGCAGGTCTCGTGTTCGGGCTCGTGCTTGCCATAAACCTCAATGCCCTCGGGATCAAGGCTGAGGAGGCACCGAAGGAAGGCTTGATAGCCTCCGTTCTCGGGGGCCTTCTGCTCCTCATCGTGTACTCTGCACTTGCCTTCATCGGAATAAAGAGCCATGCAATCATAAACGATCCTTCAAACGGTGCGGATATCCTCTCGGCCGCAGCTGCCAACATCTCCTCCCAGTACGGCCGTTTCCTGATAGCCGCCATATTCATCATCGCCTGCTTCAACACATCCACAAGCCTCCTCTCGTCATGCGGGGAATACTTCTCGCATCTCTGCCCAAGGATATCAAGAGGACGGTGGATAGCCATATTCGCCATCATCTCCGGCATCATAGCGAATGCCGGACTCGACATGATCATAAGCTTCTCCGCTCCTGTGCTTTCGCTGATTTATCCCGGAGCGATAATGCTCATCGCGACAGCATTCATCCCGGATAGCCACCGGCTCAGGCATGCATATCGCCTGGGTGTCGGGCTGGCTCTTGCGGCCTCTGCGCTCTCTTTCATCGGGGTTTCCCTGCCGCTATCCTACGCAGGATTCGGCTGGCTCATCCCCGGAGTGCTGGGAGGTGCGGCAGGATATGCCATTGACAGGAAATCCTTCCCGGTGTGAAGCTGACCCGGCAGGAATCGCAGCTTAGGGCGTATATCCCTTCAGGAGGAACATACGAAGGGAAAGATGATCCCGCCCATCCCTGAGCAGTACCGCAAGAGGATAGAGGAGCTGACGCTTGCCGACGACATCGGCTTCATGCGGGGATTCGACGGCAGCATAGAGGGCACTGAGCATCTCGTACGCACCCTCACAGGACGGGATGACATCACCGTCATCAGCGTGCAGGCCCAGAAGCACCTCTCAAGCATATACAGCCACTCCGTCATACTCGGCATCTATGCGGAAGGGAAGAACGGAGAGCAGATAGACATGGAGATGCAGCGCTTCCCTGGCGATTCCGGAGGGCTCTGCTCAAGGATGGGGAGGTACATGGCCTTCCTCCAGCTTGCGGCATTGGGCAAGGGAGAGTAATACGGCCGGACGAGGGAATCGATAGTGCTCTTCATCACCTGCGGCGATCCGTTCGGAAAGGGGGCGTGATGTGTACAGGTTCGGGGTGTCCGGCATGGATGACGGAGAGGAGCCGGATTCTCAGCGACCTCTCTGAGAAGGACATCGGCAGGATGAGGGCCGCGCTCTACAGGGTGAAGGGGAACGAGATGATGATGCGCAATACATACGGGATGCTCTACAGGATAGAGACTGAGAACCTTGAGAAAGGCAGCGCTGAGCGCCAGAGGAGGATTGCCCTGAAGATGCTGGAGGATTCGATACCCATCTCCAGGATCGTTGATTATACGGAGCTCTCAGCCAAGGAAATCGAGAAGCTTGCAAAGGATATCCGTAAGCAAGGATGAGCCCCTGCCTTCACGGGAAGAGGCTTCTGCAATCAGGAACGCAGCTTACCTGTCGTACCCTATATTGAACCTTATGGTCAGCCCATCAAGTCCGTACTCGCCGGCTGTATTGCCGAACTCATGGCGGAAGTATGCGACATCAACCTTGAACGCCCAGAGATCAAGCCCGACACCAAGTGACCAGTAGCCCTGCGAGAGCCCTGCGCGGATATCGAGGAAGCTGAGGACGCGGATCTCCGCTCCTATGTTCAGATGGTACATGAAATCACGGATGTCCACGTTGTCTGTCTGGCAGATGCCGACTATATCGGTGAAATCAATAGCGATGGTCGGGCTCAGATACCATGTGCTAAGTGTCCATGCGACTCCGGCATCAAGCGACCAGTCGGTATCGAAATTGAACTTCTCGCTCTGGCCATTGGTTCCGAACGGATCGTTTCCCCAGCCATTGAGACCTTCATCGACCGTCATGTAATACCTGCCATTGAGGTTCCTTGCGACGAGGCCGAAGGAGAAGCCATAAGGCATATTGAGGTTCATGCCGACATCGATCGGGAATGAATAGCCGACCATGATAGGCGTCTGATTCATCAGCTCATCCTGGATATCGCTGTTCTTCCCTACGAGATCGATGAATTCATTGGCACCCAATGCTTCCGTATATGCAAGGTAATTGAACCTCACCATCGCACCGAGGTCGATGGAGAAATCATCAGGAAGATGGAAGCGGTAGCCGTAGCCGAGTGAGATGACGGCATTGACCTCTCCGATGATCGAGGACTCAAGGCCGCCAATCTGGCCGCCATGTGTCAGGAGGGAAAGGCCTGTATTGACACCGAATCCGAAGCCGCCTGCCGTGAATGAAAGACCAGCGTCGATATCCGCAAGCTTGCCGCGTCCGGACTTCAGGGCTGTCAGGAGATCCGTATACCCGGAAGTGGATCCATTCACGACACTGCCGAAGATATCGGAGGAGACCATGTCATAGAGATGGTACATCGTCACCTGCAGCGATGGCAGCGACAGCTGGAAGCGGCGTGCGCCGAGCGAGGCCGGATTGATGAAGAACGAATCGCTCCTGCCCGTTGCAGCAATGCCGGTCGTACCCATTCCCAGCGCCCTTGCAGTGATCGGGCGATATGGCTCTAGAAGGCCAGCATAGGAATTGCCGGCAGAAGGTACCACAGCAGGGAAAACCGAGAAAACCGTCACGGACAGCAGAAGCAGTACAGCAGCTATCTTCCTCATATCACACCTCCCCTGTTCCTGACTCATTTCCGGCATCCCCCGAGCTTCCGCCTCCGCTGAAAGCCTCAAGGAAGCTGCCTATGCTCAGCCCTGTATCGCTCAGCGACGTGGATGGAATCAGGTAATCCATGGCTATCGCGAATGAATTCGCCTCACCGAGCATTTCGCTGAGGACCGCGCTTGCATCGACATCAGGCTTAGGAACAACCACACCAGCCTCAATTGTTATGATCTTATCCGTAGCGGAAACGAAGAACGACTGCGTTATCTGGAGGAATGCGACATCGCCGCGGGTCACGGAAGAGCTGGAGGAAATACTACCCAACCCTTCTGAGACGGCAGAGAAGAGATCATTCGTCTTCTGATCCATCCCGGACGTATCGAATTTTTCGAATACTTCCTTTATAAGCGTCGCGGTTCCCTTCGCACCAACGATTGTATCAACCTCCTTTACAGGCTGGGACATGGCTGATGTGAAGGCATTCTTCCCTTCAGGATTGCGGGTTGCATTGACTATATCGGCAACAAGCTCTGTCTTCTCACCATCCTCCAGAGTAGGCAGTACCTTATCAACATCTGATACAAGCCCTTCAAGCTCTGATGGAAGTCCAGCACTTTCAAGCGTTGCGGAACCGGCCGAATCGGCCTTCCCCGCAACGGCATCGGTATATTCACCGGGAGATCCCAGGACATTGTTCCCGAGATTCCCCAGGAATGTCTCAAGACTGCAGGATGGTATCAGTATAAGAAAAGCGCACAGGAGCGCTGCTGTCAGACGCTTGCCCATTCATTCCCTCCAGAGAGCAGATGCTTCATAGTGACATGTTAGCACTGTTTCGATGGGAGGGTACAGCATCAATTTGCATCTCACTCGAATCCGAATCCGGAGAATACAGGCTTTCCAGTGTAGTCGAAGGCCTCGCGGCGTCCCTGGAGCACGTCAAGCACCGATAGCGCCATGGCCTCCTGCTCGACCTCCCCGGGATAGACAGCGATAGGCGCGATGAAGGAGCAGTGGCTCTCTATTCCTTCGATTATATCAGAGAACCTTGCAAGGCCGCCTGTGAGGATGATCGCATCGACTTGCCCTGAGAGCACTGCGGCCATCTCCCCTATCGATTTCGCTATCTGGTATATCATGGCATTCCATACAAGCACAGCATGCCTGTCTCCTGATTCCACCGCCCTGTGCACGCGGTCCGCATCGGATGTGCCGAAATGGCTTACGAAGCCTCCGGAGCGGCAGCAGAGCTCCTCTGCATCCTCCTCTCCATGCACAGCGGCGTAGCGGACAAGCTCAAGGGCTGGAACAGAGCCAATGCGCGTCGGGGTGAAGGCCCCCTCGCCCCCGGCTCCTTCCGTACCATCGATCATCCGGCCTCCGCGATGCGCGCTTACGGTGATGCCGCCATCTATATGGCAGACGATGAAGGAACAGTCCTCGTATTCCTTCCCAAGCTTCCGCGCATGCAGCCTTGCAGTGCCCTTCTGGTTCAGCATATGGCTCTGCGCACGCCTGTATACTCCCTTTATGCCTGTTATCCTGGCAATATCCTGGAGCTCATCGACATTCGTGGGATCGACGGTGAACATCGGCTTGCCGTATTCCGTTCCCAGCTCATAGGCAAGCATCACGCCGAGCTTGGCAGGATGATCGCTGCCGCCTTTGTCGTCCCGTGTATCCTCATATAGCCTCCTGTCTATCCTCATCACCCCTGATTCCTGCGAATAGGCACAGCCGCCGCGTCCGATGAAGACATCGATCGATTCCAGGGGGGATATCATGGGAGGAGAGGAAATCGAGCACGACGCGGCGCCGCAGCGGCATCTGCCCGGCAACGGTCCTGTAGCGCAGCAGCTCCGGGGCATCGTGGAATACGCTCTCGGTGAAGAGATCAAGGCTATTCTCGAAGACACTCATCTTCGTCGAAGTCGAACCGGGGTTGATGACAAGCATCCGATAGCATCTGTCCATAATCCTGATTAGAATCCCTGATGGCGGGAAATGCAACAGGGAAAGGGATGGATCCATCTTGAACAACAGGCCCTCTTCATGCGATATTCCTCCTTGACTGCGTTATGCAGAATTTCCGCCCGTACGGGTGAGATACAGTGCTGGAGGACGCTTTAGGGCGTCAGGCGTATGGAGGATTACTATGGCAGTAGTAACCATGAAGAGCCTGCTTGAGGCAGGCGTGCATTTCGGACACCAGACAAAGAGGTGGAATCCGAAGATGGCCCGTTTCATCTTCACAGAGAGGAACGGTATCCACATCATCGACCTTCAGAAGACCTCGGCTTGCATCGTAGAGGCCTATGAAGCAGTAAGAAGAGAAGTCAAGAACGGCAAGCAGATCCTGTTCGTCGGCACGAAGAAGCAGGCGCAGCAGGCAATCGAGACCGAAGCCAAGAGATGCGGCATGCCGTATGTCTCGAATCGCTGGCTCGGCGGCATGCTCACCAATTTCACGACAATCAAGAAGAGCATCGGCAAGCTCAAGAAGATAGAGAGGATGGAAGCCGATGGCACATTCGATTCCCTTACGAAGAAGGAAGTCGCTCTCTATACCAAGGAGAAGAACAAGCTCGAGAAGAACCTCGGCGGCATCAAGGACATGAAGGAGCTCCCCGGAGCGCTCTTCATCATCGATACCAAGAAGGAAGCCCTTGCTGTATCAGAGGCAAAGAGGCTCGGCATTCCTGTGATCGCTGTCGTCGATACGAACTGCGACCCCACTGACATCACCTACCCCATCCCGGGCAACGATGATGCAATCAGGGCCATCTCCCTCTTCGTGGAGATCATCGCGAATGCAGTCATCGATGCTGACAGCGAGGCTGGAATCCAGATCGTCGAGTCGCTTGATGACGAGGATGAGGGTGCAGCTATCGAGGAAGCTCCTGTTGAGAACAAGGACGAGGCCGCAGAGGATGAGGCTATCGACTACTCCAACTATGAGCCTTCCGATGCTGATGTGAACAAGGAAGAGGCAGAGGAAGCTTCCGAAGAGGAAGAGGACTACTTCACAAGATAAGGAGACAGATATGGCAATCAGCGCAGCAGATGTAAAGAAGCTCAGGGACGAGACCGGAGCAGGGATGATGGACTGCAAGAAGGCCCTCACCGATGCCAATGGCGATTTCGCACAGGCAGAGAAGATCCTCAAGGAGATGGGCCTTGCAGCAGTCGCAAAGCGCCAGGACAGAGCTACGGAGAACGGCCGTGTCTTCGTGAAGACGGGAAACGGCAAGGCTGTGGTGCTTTCCCTTTCCTGCGAGACGGATTTCGTCGCCCAGAACAAGGATTTCGCAAAGCTCGGGGATGATCTCTGCACAGTGATCCTCGAGAAGGGATATACGGAGATCAATGCAGAGCTCGAGGAGATGGTCAACGGTCTCATCGCCATCATCAAGGAGAACATGCACCTTGCGAAGTTCTCTGTCTATGACATCCCGGAGGGCGGCTATGCCTCTACATACATCCACGGCGATGGCGCGGTGGCAGTGCTCGTGATGCTCCAGTCGGACAAGCCTGAGATCTTCAAGGAAGCCGATGTCGAGGAGCTTTCGCACAACCTCGCGCTCCATGCAGCTGCATACAAGCCGCAGTTCCTTGATGAGAAGTCTGTAAGCAAGGAGTATGAGGAGGAGCAGCTCTCGATCTTCCAGAAGCAGGTCGAGACAGACGAGAAGCTCGCGAACAAGCCTGACAAGGTCAAGGAAGGCATCGTGCCCGGCAAGCTCTCCAAGCTCTACAAGGAAGTCTGCTTCCTTGATCAGGCTTATGTAAAGGATGACACGAAGTCAGTAAGCCAGATGCTCAGCGAGGCTGGCAAGGCCCACGGAGCAAAGCTCGCAATCACGGCATACTGCGTGTACCAGGCAGGCGTGACAGCCTAAGGAGGAGCTATGCAGACAGTCATAGACAGCTGCAGCGAGAGGATGAGGAAGTCGGTCGAGGCGCTCACGCAGGAGTTCGCCGCGCTCCGCACGGGGCGTGCATCCGCACAGCTCTTCGACAGGATAAAGGTCGACTACTACGGTGCTGAGACTCCCCTTTCGCAGGTAGCTTCCATCAGCGTGCCCGAAGCACGCCTCGTTGTCATCCAGCCATGGGACAAGAGCGTCCTTCCTGCGATCGAGAAGGCTATCCAGAAGTCGGAGCTCGGGCTGAACCCGAACAATGACGGGAAGCTCATCCGCGTTGCATTCCCGCCTCTTACGGAGGAGAGAAGGAAGGAGCTCGCGAAGAGCGCCAAGGCGACTGCCGAGAACGCAAGGGCCGCGGTACGCCCCATCAGGCGCGACGCGAAGGAGGAGCCGACGAAACTCCAGAAGAGCGGTGACATAAGCGAGGACCAGCAGAAGGAAGGAAGCGACAGGATCCAGAAGCTGACTGACGGAGCCATCGCTGACATCGCGAAGATCGCGGAAGCCAAAGAGAAGGAGATAATGGAGATATAAGTGAAGGAGCTTATCCACCTCGCTCTGATAATGGACGGAAACGGGAGATGGGCCGAAAGGAAGGGCCTCTCCCGCTCTGCCGGGCATAAGGAAGGCGTCAATGCCGCTATCCGCGTCATAGATGCCGCCCAGAGAAGGGGGATACGCTATCTCACTCTCTACTGCTTCTCCACGGAGAACTGGAAAAGGCCCAGGAGGGAGGTGGACTTCCTCATGGGCCTTCTCTCGTCAGAGATCGCAGCCATCATGCCTAAAGCCATCGAGAAAGGCATACGCATACTCCATCTCGGCTCGCGTGAAGGACTGCCGGAGAGCGTGCTCTCGGCTCTGGACAGGGCTGCAGAGGCCACCGCAGGATGCAGCGCGATGACACTGCAGCTTGCGGTCAACTACGGCGGTCATGACGAGATCGCAAGGGCGGTGAGGCGCGCCCTGGAAGCCGGGGAGACGGACTTCGGGGAGAAGATCCTCCCGCGCTACTTCGACAACCCCTCCGTGCCACCCCCTGATTACATAGCGCGCTCTGCAGGCGAGAAGAGGCTCTCGGGCTTCCTGCTTTACCAATCAAGCTATGCAGAGATAGGTTTTTATGATAGACTCTGGCCAGATTGGGATGAATCGCTGCTTGATGGGATAATCAGTGATTTCTCCACGAGGGAGCGGAGATTCGGAGGACTGGGATGAATGGAATGAAGAGCAGGTTTCTCACAGGTATAGTAGCTATCCCTGCCCTGATATTCATCGTAGTGCTGCTTCCGTACCGCGACTACTTCGCATTCTGCCTCCTCTTCATCCTCATAACGTTCGTGGGATCGCTGGAGATGCACTCCCTGCTGTCAAAGGACCATGAGAAGCTCCCATTCACATCATATACAGGAGCCGTGCTTCCTCTGGCACAGTATGTCCAGTTCCGCTATTTCCCGGAGATGGAGCTCACGTTCTACACGCTGATGTTCCTCATAGGCCTCACGCTCTTCATCGAGATATTCACAGGAGCGAGGGACAATTTCCATGGAACATGGGAGAGGAACAGCAAGACTGTCCTGAATATAATCTATCCAGGGCTCTTCTCGTCATTCGTGATAAGGATAGCCTTCCTTGAGAATGCGACCTGGTACATCCTCCTCTTCTTCCTCCTTGTGTTCAGCTCAGACACATTCGCGTTCTTCTGCGGAATGGCCTTCGGAAGGAGCAACAAGGGGATAATAAAGGTGAGCCCCAACAAGAGCATCGCAGGATTCGCAGGCGGCATACTCATCCCTGCAGTGCTGGGACTGCTTTCCGCAGTGCTCTTCCCCGCGGTCTTCACCTACTCCATTGCAGAGGGATTTGCCCTGGGCTTCCTGACAGCATGCCTTGCCGCAGTAGGCGATCTCATAGAGTCCTCCTTCAAGAGAAGCGCCGAGGTCAAGGACTCCGGCACGATAATCCCGGGGCGCGGCGGCATACTCGATTCCGTCGACTCGATCGTGATAGCGGCTCCTGTATACGTTGCCATCCTCACGCTCTTCCTCGGTGTATGACGCGTCTTCTGATCCTTGGTGCCACCGGATCGATAGGAACGACCGCCCTTGATGCCGTCCGGAACGGAAAGGCAGAAGGCATTGTCATCGCAGGTCTTGCAGCATCGTCATCCCCATCCCTTCCCGGTCTCGGGAATGAATTCAATGCGCCATATGCATATCTGAGAGGATGCGACACAGCGGAAGTCAGGGCATTCATAAAGGAGACAGAGCCTGACATCATCCTCAATGCAATCGCGGGGAAGGAGGGACTTCCAGCCTCGGCCGCAGCTGCGGAGATGGGCATCGATATCGCGCTGGCGAACAAGGAATCGGTGGTCATGGGAGGGCGCTTCCTCCTCTCCATGGCTAAGCAGAGCGGCTCGAGGATCATCCCGGTGGACAGCGAGCACAGCGCCATATACCACCTGCTCAAAGGACGGAAGGCGCGCAGGCTGATACTCACAGCCTCCGGAGGCCCGTTCATAGACCGCAGGGATACAGGTGGAGTGACAGTCGAAGAGGCCCTTGCACACCCTACATGGAAGATGGGGAAGAAGATAACGATCGACTCCGCGACCCTTGCGAACAAAGGACTTGAGGTCATGGAGGCATCGCTGCTGTTCGGCTTCCCTCCGGAGAGCATCGAAGTCACTATCCACAGGCAGTCTGTGGTCCACTCCGCCATCGAGACGGAGGAGGGCGCCGTATACGCGCTGATGTCACCGCCTGACATGTCTCTTCCGATACTCACTGCGATCCTCGGCGAAGGGCATGGGCTGAGGAACATAGTCCAGCCTCTCCCCTTCTCCTCCGGCTTCTCGCTCACGTTCAGCGGATGGGACAGGGCGCAGTTCCCGATGCTGGGAATGGCATATGATGCCCTGCGCGGCGGGGATGGAATGAGGATCGCCTACACAGCCGCAGATGAAGCAGTGGTGAATGCCTTCCTTGATGGACGCATAGCCTTCAGCGATATACCGGAGATAGTCAGGCAGACCCTCTCCGCCCCATATCCTGCCGTATGCAGCTCGCTCGGCATGATAATGGAAGTCTCATCCGAAGCCTCTATGGCGGCCGAGGCATTATGCTAACCACGGTCCTTTACCTCGTCATAGGGCTCCTTGCCATCGGTGCCGTGATATTCCTCCATGAGGCAGGTCATTTCATCGCAGCCAAGGCACTGGGAGTCGATGTCGAGGTGCTATCCTACGGGATGGGGCCTCGCCTCTTCTCATACTATGGCCGGAATACCGAGTACAGGATCTCAGCATTCCCGTTCGGCGGTTACTGCCGCATGAAGGGATCGCTGGATCTGATGAAGGCACTCAAGGATGATGCTTCTTCGATGGACAGGACAGAGGAAGGCTCATACTTCAGCACTACGCCTTCCAGGCGCTTCCTGATCTACCTTGCAGGACCGCTCTCCAACTTCATCCTCGCAGCGCTCCTCATCGCGCTCTCCGCCGCCATTCCCGTGAACAGGCTCTCCGACCCTGCACTTGTCGCTCCTGTCTCCGACTATCCTTGCCTCTTCAGCACCTCCATCGTGCAGGAAGGCATAAGGAAAGGCGATATCCTCCTCTCTTCCGGGGAGCATATCTTCCAGGACTGGCAGGATGCGGAAGCATTCATCGGAAGGCACAGCGGCGAGGAGATCCCTGTGAGGATACTCAGGGACGGCAAGGAGATGGATACCGTCCTGATCCCGCATGAGACGGAGGATGGCTGGGCCTACGGGATCACGAATCTCAGGAAAGCCGTGATCGGACGCTCGCTCTCCCCCAGCTTCCTTCCCGGTGACAGGATAATCGAGGCCGATGGGAAGGAAGCGGAATATGACCTTGACGTCTATTCGGCCGGAAAGGATTCCTTCGCTGTCACGATAGAGCGCGATGGCAGGCAGCTCGTGAGGTACATCGAGGACGGGACGCTCCCATTTGCATGGCATAGCGGCATGCGGAAGAGCGCTGAGGATGCAGCTCCGCTGGGCTACGGATTCAGCCGTGCATGCGCGATGTACGTCTCTGCGCTCAGGGCACTGGGGGCATTCGTCACATTCCACCTAGAGGATGCCCTCACCGTGCTGACAGGACCGGTGAAGGCTGCGGAGAGCATCGGAGGGATAACGGCACTTGCCTTCGAGGAGAGTGCAGGAAGCGGGATACGGAGCCTCCTTCTCCTTGCCTCGATGGTCTCTGTATCGATAGCCGTCGGCAACATGCTCCCCATCCCTACATTCGATGGCGGGCAGATGCTGATAAACATCGCGGAGATGGTTAAGAGGAAGGAGCTCTCGCCACGCTCATACATCATCCTCCAGATAGCGGGGATGATCCTTGCCCTCGTGATCATGATCATGATGTACTCGCTGGATATAAAGGCCTACTTCTTCTCGTAGCCCCTCTTCTCAGGAGGCGTCGGCTCGATGAACTCTGCAGTCTGGACAACCTGCTCGAATGAGGTGGTGGCGGCATTGTAGCCCACCTTGAACTCACCCGTCTCGCCATTGCGCTGCTTGGCGACTATCACCTTGGTGACCTGGAGCGTGGCGCGGCCCTCGCTGTCCTTGGCATTCCTCTGCTTCTCCTCCTCCGAGAGTATCCTCTTGCGGTGCAGGAACATGACGATATCGGCATCCTGCTCGATTGAGCCGGAATCGCGGAGATTGGAGAGTATAGGAGCCTTCTCCTCGCTGTCACGGGAGACCTGGCAGAGCACTATGATGGGTATCTTCAGCTCACGGGCAAGGCTCTTCAGTGAGCGCGAGACGGTCGCTATGACCTCATGCCGCGGAGTCTGTGCGCTGAGGCCCGGATCTATGAGCCCTATGTAGTCAATCATCAGGACCGTTATATCCTTCTCCCTCTTCAGCGCCCTGGCCTTCGCCCTCAGCTCGTTGAGCTTTATATTCGGGACATCGACTATGTACAGTTCCTTGGAGAAGAGCGTATCGGCTGCATTCATCACCCTGTCGCACTCATCATCCATGAAATGCGCCTGCGCGATGTTCCGCAGGTTCACATGCGAGAGATTGGCGAGAAGACGTTCCGTGATCTGGCTGGCGGGCATCTCCAGGGAGAAGAAAGCCACACGCTGGGGCCTGTCATCATCACGGAGCATATTGCGTATGAGCGATACGCCGAATGCCGTCTTTCCTATCGACGGACGGGCAGCTATGACGACATAGTCCTGCGGCTTGAAGCCTCCGTTCGTATACTTGTCGAGGACATCGAAATGGGTGGGCACAGCATCATCGGGAAGGCTTCCATCCATCTTCTTGATGATCCTGTCCACAACTCCGGAGACGATGGATGAGATTGACCAGTCCTCTTCCTGGGCAGCCCCTGAGAGCGATAGCTGCAGCATGCTTCCCTGACCTTCATCAAGGGTGGCATAGATATCCTCCGTGGGATCGAGGGCCTTGTCCGCGAACGATGAGCTGAGGGAGAGCACGGAGCGCCGCAGGGACATCTCCTTGACTATCCTCGCGTACTGCTCCACGTTCGATGCGACTGTCACCGACTCGGTAAGGCCTGCGATATACGCAATGCCGCCTGCCTTCTCGAGATTGCCCTCCTTCTTGAGGAAATCAATCAGGGTGATTATATCCACAGCGGTATTCGAGCGATCCTTCATCTTCTCGATCGCCGAGAATATCTCTGCATTCACAGGATGGTAGAAATCACCTGCCCCGATTATAGCGGATGCCATATCATAGGCATCCTCCTTCATCAGGATGGCACCGAGTATAGCTCTCTCGGCTTCGTCATTGTGCGGCTGTGTTCTCATCTGGACTCCGGAAGTCTATGATAAGGCAGAGAGGACTCAGTTTCAACAGGAATGGATCCGCCCTCCCCTCTGCCTTCTCCGGGACAGCAGCGCTGGAATGGATGCAGGACATGGATCATAATCCTCCTTCGCTATCCCGTGGAGGAGGCCAGGCACGCATGTTCCGGCGGGATGCCAGGACTCCAGCCCTTTAGATGATTCCCTGGCAATGAATCATGCCAGTTACGCAAAAAGGCTGCCCGGAGGCAGCCCTTGAAGCCGTACAGGAGGGAATCAGTTCTCCGTTCCTTCCTCAGCGTTCTCTGCGCTCGCAGCCTCTGCAGGAGCTTCAGCGCTCTCCTCTGCAGCGCTTTCAGCAGCGGCAGCTTCCTCAGCAGCAGCTGCTGCTTCAGCCTCAGCCTCTGCCTTGGCCTTTGCTTCAGCCTCAGCCTTTGCCTTCTCGGCAGCGAGCTTCTCTGCCTCAGACATGACGACGAGCTTGATATGCGAGAGGTCGTTCTCATAGAGATGCACGACGACAGTGTATGTTCCCGTCATCTTGATAGCATGCGTTGCGACCTCGATCTTCTTCCTCTCGATCTCGAATCCGAGCTTCTGGAGCTCAGTCTGGACCATGGAGGAAGTGACGGATCCGAAGAGCTTTCCGGAATCGCCTGCCGGCACTGTGATCTCGATGGAGATTCCGTCGAGCCTCTCCTTGAGCGATGCGGAGGCAGCCCTCTTCTCAGCCTTCCTCTTCTCGATGGCGGCTGCGCGTGACTTGAATGCAGCGGCATTCGCCTTGTTGTAGATGACAGCAGCCTTTGTAGGCAGGAGGTAGTTGCGGGCGTATCCGTCCTTTACCTCTACGACATCTCCCTCTTCTCCGAGATGCACGACATCCTGATTAAGAATGATCTTCATTTCCTGCTCCTAGTTTCTTCAGGTCGAAGAATGTCTCAAAGGCTCCGATGAGCGGAAGGCCTATGAGGATGATAAGATTTATCCCCGGAACCATAGAGCCAAGCACTATGATGATGACGAAGACGGTCATGCTCCTCGCATTCTCCCAGTGCTTCCTGATCCGTGCGAATACCACCGAGAAGCCCTCGATCGCATAGAGCACGAGCCAGATGCCCGCCGCATTCAGCGCTGCTATATCAAGCAGCACAGGCGTCGATACAAAGCGCAGGAGGAGCACCAGGGCCCATGAGACTATGAGACCCCAGACAGCATCAGGCGGAAAGCTGAAGCGCATGACCCTTTCCTCCCAGCCGCTTTCTCTTGAATGCAGGCCAGTCTCGTAGATGAAACAGCTTGCACAGATGCCGCACAGCGTCACCGGCAGGAGCAGCGACAGCACCGTGAGTATCGCGGCATAGGCTAAAGCGGCCATATCCGCGCCGGGCATCACCAGGCTCACCACAGGCGAGAGCAGAACGGCAAACGCATTCCCGAAGAGCTCCAGGAGAGCATCGGAAAGCGCCCTATCGGCACCGATGAACGCAGCAAGCGAACCGCTCAGGATGATCGACGGCAGCAGCGTGGCGAAAAGCCTTGCAAGCAGCCCCATCCTTCCGGTCCACAGCCATATGATCCCAGCCGCTGACAGCGACAGGGGAATATACAGATTGATGAGAAGGAGCGCCAGCCCTTCCTTGTCGGAGGGGAGACCTGTCGATACCGTATCGAAGACGGCCACGGCAAGGCATCCCGCTGCGATGAGGATGGAAGCTGCCCTTCTCCCGTTCCTGATGGCGAAGAGGAGAAGCGGAGCAACGAAGATGAATGAGGCAAGACCGATGCGGTAGAGCATGACGCTCACCGCAAGCAGTATCGCGGCTTCTCCGAAGAAAGCTCCCTTTCCCCTGTCCATCATCTCACTTCTTCTCGAAAGGAAGGTATGCCAGCACCCTCGCCCTCTTGATCTCCCTGTTGAGGGCTCTCTGATGCTTGGCGCATGTGCCCGTTATGCGGGCAGGAAGGATCTTGCCGCGCTCCGTGATGTAGCGGCGGAGCATGTCAGGATTCTTGTAGTCAGCAGGTGCGCTGCCCTGGCAGAACTTGCAGACCTTCTTCTTGTAGCCGAGCTTCCTTGCCCCCATCTTCCTATCCTTGAGGGCTCCATCCTTCTCAGTGAATTCAGTATCTTCACGCATTTCAAAGACTCCTTAGAATGGTATGGAATCATCTTCGAATGATTCCGGTCCAGGCATTGCAGACGGCGCCTCCGGCTCATAGCCTGGCTGCGGTGCCGGTGCGCTCTGCTGTGCAGGACGCTGTGACGAGTACTGCTGGCTGAAACCACCTCCAGCAGTCTGCCCCTGCCCTGATGAGAGCAGGGAAAGCGAATTGACAACGACATCCAGCCTCGATCTCTGCTGTCCGTCCTGCGAGGACCACTTGGACTGCCTCAGCTCTCCCTGGACTGCCACCTGCCTTCCCTTCTGAAGGTACTGGCTTATCGACTGGGAATTGTTGCCGAAATAGACGCAGTCAATGAATGATGCCTCGTCATCCCACTTGCCGTCAGCGCTCCTCTTCGATCTGTTGACGGCTATCGTGAAGGACACGAAAGCAGAACCGTTTCCGGTGTATCTGAGATTGCAGTCCCGTGTGCGACGCCCCACGAGAACAACGACATTGACATCAGAAGCCATCGCGCTGCCTTATTTCCTTTCAGGATTGACGAACAGGTACTTCATCACGAGCGTCGAGAGCTGGAAGATGCTGCTCATCTGGCCAACGACTGATGTATCGGCCTTGAGCTCGAAGTAGAAGTAATGGCCCTTGTCCTGCTTGTTGATCATGTAGGCAAGCGTCCTGACGCCCAGGTCCTCTTCCTTCGTTACCTCTGCGCTGAAGCGCTCGAAGGTGCTCTTGACAAGCTCGAGACCTGCCTTTGTCTTCTCTTCGTCTGCGTCGAAGATGATGGTGAACTCATAATTCGCGATCATGGTTCCTCCTTGTGGACTAAGATTCGATCCGGACATACGCCCGGATAAAGAGGTCAAGGATTTATATCAGGAAAAGGGGGCGTAAGTCAATATGATGAAAGCTCCCGGCCGGGAAGGACCACGAACCGGGAGCGAGGGGAGTAATGTGAATCAGCCCTTATCCGCCATATGCACGACAACCTGGCTGAACGGCATGTCGGCACCGCTCTCACGCAGCGTCCCCAATATGTCTCCATTGAAGCGCCAGTAGATATTCCAGTAGTCCCCCGGCAGCACCCACGGCCGGGCGTATATCGTCACCGCAGAGCTTCCGTACTCCCCCACCTCCACAAGCGGAAGCGGGTCCCGGAGAACCTCTGGATACGTGGAGAGAAGGTCCTGGATCGCTCCCTTCACCATCGCAAGGTCATCCGTGTACCTCACCGTGACCTTCATGTCCAGCCTCCTCTTCTCTATGTGCGAGTAGTTCACTATCGTGCTGCCACACACGTTCCTGTTGTTCATCGTGATCTTCTTGTTGTCCCCGGACGAGAGCGTAACGCACATCAGGTCCATCGCCTCCACCGTCCCAGACATGTCCCCGATATCAACCCAGTCGCCCACCCTGAACGGGTTGTTCACCGCGATCATGATCCCCGAGAAGAACGAGCTGATCGACTCCTGCAGCGCGAAGCCGAGGACCACGCCTGTTATCCCCAGCCCTGCGAGGATCGGCGTCAGGTCTATCCCGAAGATCCCAAGCACCGCCACTATCGCGAATATCCAGACCACCACCGCGCAGAGCTTCCACACAAGCTGCGCCATTATCAGGGAGAACTTCCTGCTCCTCCCGGCAAGCTTCCTCAGCGAGTGCTTGATGACGGAGGCGATGACCTTCGCGGCTATGAGGATGACCGCTGCCGCGGCTATGGATACGGCTATCTTCGGCACATGGTACGCGCTCGACAGCCCATTGGATATATCATCAACGACAGCAACGATGTCAGCATTCTCCGCAGCAGCCTCTAGCACTGCCGCGGCATCAAGTAAAAGCATATTTGTTGTCTCCTAAATCCCCCCCCCCCTGGCAGACGCCAGAGAGGATATCAATCAATGAGCTTTCCTTTTTTAGTAGACACGGGTTTTTAAGGGTATAACACTCACTTAGGAGGGAAAGATGCCAAAGAGGTACTCAAGGCAGTTTCGCAAGATGGTAGCGGAACTTATCTGTGTCCAGAATG
>CALXYI010000038.1 GCA_944392935.1 uncultured Spirochaetaceae bacterium | reverse complement strand
CGGATTTCGAGTCCGGCTCCTTCGACCACTCGGACATCTCTCCATTGGTACGAGACTAAGAGGATTCGAACCTCCGACCCTCAGTTCCGCAAACTGATGCTCTATCCAGCTGAGCTATAGTCTCATGATCGGAGAGGGGGGGATTCGAACCCCCGGACCCGGGTTTGCCAGGTCAACTCCTTAGCAGGGAGCCCGATTCGGCCTCTCTCGCACCTCTCCAGTCATCTTGCTCGGAGAGAGAGGGATTCGAACCCCCGGAGACTTGCGCCTCAGCAGTTTTCAAGACTGCCACCATCGACCACTCGGACATCTCTCCAATATCTGGAAATACCAATCAAGGACTGAATGATACAGATAGGAAGGAATGATGTCAACCGATTGCCAGCTCCGGGATAATGGCGGGAAATCCTCCATTCTGCTATATTCACAGTGATATGGGCTTCAGTCTGAAGGGAATAGGGAAGAAGATAGCAGAGGGATTCAGCCGGATCCGCAGGGAGGGGAAACCCCAGGCAGAGCCGGCTGAGACGATACATACCCCGAAGCTGTCTGATGAGGCAGCGGAGCTTCTGGAGAGGCTCTGCAGGGAGCTTGGCCCCCGCCCTGCCGCATCTCCCGGCTCCAGGAATGCGGCAAGATGCATTGCCGGCATATTCTCCTCATTCACAGATGACGTGACCCTCACATCCGGACGCATCATACCAGGCCTCGGGAGATGGATGGCCATCTCCCGCATAGCAGCTGCAGCTGCGGTTGCCTTCCTCATGATGATAGGACTGCCGCTTCCTGCCGTCGGCATAGCGGCCTTGTTCCTCTTCTCCTTCTCTGCTGAGCTGATGAGGAAGCACAATCCCCTCCGATGCCTCTTCCCGACAGATGATGCAGCCAACGTGCATGCCGTAATAGAGCCGGAAGGGCAGGTGGAGCGTACCGTTGTCTTCTCCTGCCATCATGATACGGCTCCTGTGTCAGCTCGTGGAAAGGGGAAGGCGGCTCTGCTGCTTTCCCTTCCTTCTTCCCTTGCAGGCTTTGCCATCCTCTCCCTGCTTTCCGTGGCGGAGCTCACTGCGGATATCCTCAGTGGAGGATTCCCGGGAATAGGGCTGCCTTCATTCCCGGTGGCGGCCATCGCCATGCTCTCTGCCGTGATGTGCATCGTGCCGGCAGCCAGGGAAGCCTTCGGAAGACGTGGGTATACATGCGGAGCAGGGGATGATCTTTCCGGCGTTGCCGCTGTATCCGTGCTGGGCCGGTATTTCGCACGCCGGAGACGCGAAGGGCATGGGCTGGCTTCCACGCGGCTTGTATTCGTCTCATTCGATGGGGAGGAATGCGGGGCCCAGGGCAGCGCGCTATGGTTCCGCGACAACTCGCATATACTCATTGATCCTGTGGTGCTGAATATAGACGGGCTGTACGATGCCGATGATCTTGCCTTCCTTTCCCAGGATGGGAACGGACTGGTGCGCCTTTCTCCCGAGCTTGCCGCCAGATGCTCCATGATGGCTTCCGGCATGGGCTATACGATCCCGGTAGGGAGGATCGGCTTCCTGGGGGGTGAGACGGATGCCGCAGCAGCCGCATGCAGCGGCATAGCCTCGACGACTGTCACCGCGATGGCGCCGGGGACCGAGACAGCCGCGCATACGGAAGAGGATACTCCGGACAAGGTTTCCCCTGAGGCTTTCTCCCGCGTGCTTTCCGTTGCCATAAAGCTTGCCGAGGACAGCGATAGGAAGGAAGAGCATCACGAAGCGGAGCGGCTGCTCGAGAACGGCAGGAAATACAGGCTGTCTAGGTATTGATCCTCTCGATGAGGATCCTTCCCTGTCCGGCATCCATCGCATCTGCCATGAATGAATCGTAGAGAGAGGATGGCAGTGTCCCTTCGATTGCTATGTCAATATCGAAGGTCTCTGACGATACGGTGGCTTCATTTGCATCCATTATGCGCTTTATGAGCGTATATGCATTGTATGGGAGTATCATCCTGAATGAGGCTTTCTCTATCAGAGGTTCCGTGCGGACGGCTTTAAGGACTTCCTTCACGCTGTCGCCATAGGCTTTGACAAGTCCTCCTGTGCCAAGGAGCGTACCTCCGAAATAACGGACTATGGCAACTGCTATGTCCGTGATCCCTGAACCTTTCAGCACTTCCAGCGCAGGACGCCCTGCAGTGTTCTTAGGCTCCCTGTCGTCGGAAGATGAGTACATGGTGCCGGCATTCCCGATGACGGCGGCATGGACGACATGAGACGCGCCCGGATGCTCCTTCCTGACGGAAAGGACCGCTTCCTTCACTTCCTCCATCGTATGCACCGGTATGGCGATGGCGATGAACCTCGATCTCCTGACCTCGATTTCCGCCTCTGCGCGTCCTGTTGGTATGAGCATATCCGGATTATAGCTCAATGCCATGAATGAGCGAAGATATTGTCGATGCTGAGCGAGGCTGAAACGGATGCGGCAAGTCCGTCGAGAAGCTGCATCGTCTCCCTGTCGAGGTGCCGGACCCTTTGCAGGATCTCCATATCGCTTTCCTTCCCGAATCCGGATATCACTCCGTAGGGATTCTTCATATATACCCAGGAAAGGGCTATGGAAGGATCGCTGCCTGTGATTTCCATCAGGCGTGAAGCGGCGGGTGATGAGAGCATGGGAAGGCCCTGCCGGGCATCGTTTTGTCCCTTTCCTGCCAGGAGCCCCATGCCGAGCGGGGAATAGCACAGCATCCTCAGCCCCAGAGCGGCCTCCTCGTCCGCATCCTTCGGCCACAGAAGCGACAGCGGGCGCTCATGGTAGAGTATGGGGAAATCCCGTGATATGCGCCTGAGCAGAGGCAGGGGGAAGTTCGATACGCCTATCTCCGAGGCAAGCCCCTCCTCCCGGAGCTTCTCGAGTTCCCTGAGCGCGGTGAACAGGCTTCTGTCATCAGATGGCCAGTGCAGCAGAAGCACGTCGATGCTCTCCCGCCTGAGGCGCCGCAGGGATACCATGGCTTTCTTCCGCAGCGTCGGCACGGGCATGACCTTGGAGATTATACGCGCATCCGGATTGCCCATCTCCCTCATCGCTGCCGAGAGGATGGAATCGGCATCTCCGTATGAGAATGCCGTGTCGAAGGTATGTATGCCCATGCGGTAGGCATGCTTTATGAGTGCTCTGCCCTCCGCTGCGGAGAGCTTCGGCCTCAAGGCTGTGGACGACAGATTCCACAGCCCCATTATCGTCTCAGAGCTCTGTATCCTCATCCAGCTCGATCACAGGATCCTCTTCCTCCGCCTCATCCACGCGGCCGTCCACCATCTTCCTGTCATCGAAGATGAAATAGCCGTTGAATCTCTTTCCCTCAAGCGCCATCGGCAGCCACATCCTGTCATCCTCCCACATGGCGCCGTAATCCAGATCGGCTATATCCGTCCAGAAGGGCTTCGTCTCCTCGCTTTCCTCGATCATCGTCCCTGACCATGAGGATGTGAAGAAGACATAGCCGAGCATCCTGAGTCCGTCCCTGAACTGGAATCTCAGCGTTCCGCGCTCCTCGAGGTCCGATACATCGAGCCCTGTCTCCTCCTTCGTCTCCCTTATGGCGGCTTCCTTCTTCGTCTCTTCGATCTCTATATGGCCTCCGGGAGCGTTTATGTATCCCGCTCCGAGACCCTTCTTCTTCATGATCATCAGGATGCGGGGGCCATCCGTGACGTATGTCAGGACGCATGTCTCCGTCGGTTCCCATGCATCCCATTGGATATCATCGACCTTCCCGGCCCTGATATAGCTGTCCTCGAGCCTTTCCTCCGGTGTCCTGTTCTTCGCATCCTCGGCTTCCTTCTCCTCCGGATGCTCCTTCCAGTAGCATTCCTGGCAGATGTTCTCGTCATACCCGATGATATGGTTGAAATCCAGCCGCCTGCCGCATGAACGGCAATGGAGCCTGAATGGCCATACGCTCTTCCTGAAGATGACGGCTGCGGCTATGCCGATAGCAAGGCATATGAGATCCATCCATGGCGGCAGCTGCCATATCGAGACGAGGGCTGTGAGTGCATAGACTGCGAGGAAGTCGACAGCAATGAGGAGAGTCGCTTTCCTCTTCGCATCCGAGCGCGGGAATTTCCGCTGCGAGATATTCAGGAGGATGATGAAGAGCATCAGCCATGTGAAGAGCTCTTCGAAGATATACAGAAGCATACAAGCAGAGTAGCAATGAGGAGGAGATGCATCAACATGGATGCCTTTCCTCCGGCGATGCTATAATGCCAATCGGAGTCTTTTTATGGATATTGCAAAGTACATCGATCATACGCTCCTGGCAGCAGATGCCACGAAGGAGAGGATAGAGGAGCTCTGCAGGGAGGCTGCTGAGCATCATTTCGCATCGGTCTGCGTGAATTCGTGCTGGGTCAGGGAAGCCTCAGCCCTCCTCGATGGCACCGGCGTGCATGTATGCACCGTCGTTGGCTTCCCGCTCGGGGCCATGGAGACGAAGGCGAAGGCAGAGGAGGCTGCCATAGCCGTATCGAACGGCGCTGATGAGATCGATATGGTATTGAACATCGGCTTCCTGAAATCCGGTATGGACAGCGAGGTGCTTGAGGATATCAAGGCTGTGCGCGAAGCATGCCGCGGCAGGATCCTCAAGGTCATCATCGAGACATGCCTCCTTTCGGATGAGGAGAAGGTGAGGGCATGCATCCTCTCAAAGGAGGCCGGTGCTGATTTCGTCAAGACAAGCACGGGATTCTCCAAGGGCGGAGCCGAAGTGCATGATGTCGCCCTGATGCACAGGACAGTAGGCGGCAGCCTCGGAGTCAAGGCTTCCGGAGGCATAAGGGATCTCGATACTGCCATGGCTATGATCGAGGCAGGTGCAACGCGCATAGGCGCAAGCGCGGGCGTTGCCATCGTGAAGGCTGCCGATGCCAGGACTTGAGAACAATACCCCTGGCGCGGACTTCCTCCGCTCCCTGGGGTTCCCGACTCTGGATGTCCATGAGGCATTCACCCATTTCGACTTCACGACACCCGGACGGCGTGTGCTTGTCATCGGTCCCATGGGCTCCGGCAAGACCGAGTTCGCGGCGCGCATATGGCGGGATGCCTCGGTTGCAAGGAGGAAGAGCAGCGTCATCGGAAGCCTTACATCCACAGGCAGCGTGGACAGGAGGAATGTCTTCTTCATACGCTCGGAGATCGATGGTGCCCGCTTCACGGACTATCCGGAGGATGCGATGGCATACCGTTCCGGATACATAAGCTGCGGCGGGAATATCGCCAGGATAAGGGATTCCTTCGGCTTCGAGCAGGTGCTGAAGGATAATCCTGATGTCGGCACATACATAATCGATGAGGCCTCCTTCTTCGATGAGCGCCTGGCCTATGTCGCGCGCAACTATGCGATTGAGCGCGGCTGCATGTTCGTCTTCCCTACGCTCATCCTCAATTTCAGGCGGGAGTTCTTCAATTCAACCGCCCGCCTGATGCTGGATATAGCGACCGATGTCATTCCGCTGACAGCATACTGCGAGCATCCTGACTGCCTTGCCTCGGCTTTCTATACCTACAGATACTACAGGGTCGACGGCAGGGAATGCCCTGCGCTCTACTTCGATCCGCTCATCGTGGTAGGCGGCGACAAGGTGAGGAACAGCAGCCTGGAGCCTGATTACGAAGCCCGGTGCGAGCAGCATCACTATCTTCCGGGGAAGGAATATACGTTCTTCACCCTCAAGCCGCTCGGGGAAAGGGCGGGAAGGGGGGATGTGAAGCCGCTGCTTGATGAGCTCAGGGCGCTTCACAGGGATCCGGAGCACTCACTTCTCTTCGCGAATCTGCTGCAGCGCTATGGCAGCGATGGCATCTACCTCAATTCGGTGCTTCCCGGGCATATAGCGGAGAAGGCGCTCTCGTATCTCTTCTGCGAGCAGAATCTCATAGGCGAGCCGCTTCTCGTGCGCCTTGTCTCCGAGCTGGGACTGGATACGGCTTATCTGGAGAAGGTCCTCTCGGATAACAGGCATCCCGTATCATTCTCGCAGCCTTATCTGCTGTGAGCGCGAAAATCGGATAGATCCACAGCCATCTGTCCGATATCGAAAATAATTTGCGCGATGCAGGAATCGACCATATACTGAACATGGTTACAGTGGATGGGCTGAACCCCGTTGCAGGCGGGGCTTTCTGTCCGTCCTTCGCTCTGGGAAAAGGAGAAAGATATGAGTGATTTCTTTTGTCTCGCAGAGAAGAATACCAGCGTGAAGACCGAGGTTGTAGCCGGCTTTACGACATTCTTCACAATGGCCTACATCATATTCGTGAATCCGAATATGCTTTCCGAAACCGGGATGAGCTGGCATGGCGTCTTCGTCGCCACATGCCTTGCAGCTGCCGTCGGAACGCTTGTCATGGCCTTGTTCGCCAATGTCCCGTATGCCATCGCACCGGGCATGGGGCTGAATGCCCTGTTCACCTATACGATCTGCATGGCGGGCGGCTTTGTCTGGCAGGAAGCCCTGGCAATGGTCTTCATCTGCGGCCTGATAAACATCATCATCACGGTAACGAAGCTGAGGAAATCCATAGTCAAGTCGATTCCTGAGGGACTCCAGAATGCAATCGGCGGAGGCATCGGGCTCTTCATAGCATATCTCGGCATGAACAATGCGGGCCTTGTCTCCTTCACGGGAGCGTATCCGAGCGTTACTCCGGGAATGCAGCCATTCAATGCGCCCCATCTCGTGCTTGCTGTCATCGGGCTTCTGATCATAGTCGTCCTGATGGTCATGAAGGTAAAGGGCGCCATCCTCATAGGGATCATCGCGACAACGGTGATCGGCATACCGATGGGCGTCACCGCGCTTCCTGCGACGATCTTCTCCGGAAGCGAGACGATGGAAGGATTCAGGGAAGTCGCGTTCAGCTTCTTCGGTTCCCCGGGCCTGGGTTCGCTCTTCTCCGATCCCGCGAAGATCCCGTTCGTCATAGTGACGATCTTCTCCATGAGCCTTTCCGATACATTCGACTCGATCGGCACATTCATCGGAACCGGGCGCAAGAGCCATATCTTCGACGAAGAGGATGAGAAGGCGCTTGAGAGCGTAGGATTCAAGAGCCGCCTCGACAAGGCCCTTGTCGCGGACTGCGTAGCGACAAGCATCGGCGCATGCCTCGGAACCAGCAACGCAACGACATTCGTAGAGAGCTCCGCGGGTATCGCGGCGGGAGGCCGCACCGGGCTTACCAGCCTTGTGACCGCAGCGCTCTTCATACTCTGCCTGCCGTTCTCAGGACTCATCGGAATGGTGCCGTCAGCGGCTACGTCCCCGGCCCTTATCGTAGTAGGTATCCTGATGGTAGAGCCGTTCTCGGATATCAGCTGGAAGAACCTCGAGGATGCAGTGCCTGCATTCTTCACCGTTGCCATCATGAGCTTCACATATGGCATCACGAACGGTATCGCAGCCGGCTTCATAATGTACTGCCTCACGAAGATCTGCACGAAGAAGGCCAGGGAGATACACCCGATCATCGCGGTTGCTTCCGTCCTCTTCATAATAGACTTCATCCTCAAGGCGACAGCCTGATCCATGCGGGCCGGGGGAGACCCCGGCTCACCGGCTCATGGATACTTCCCGGTCCAGGGCGGTATCCATATTCCCATTCATTCCTCCCGCATCATCGTGATATATGGATGTGCATCGGAAGGTATTGCTCAGGAAGGGCTTCCAAGCAGCCCTGAGATGCTCCCTGCAGCTGCCTTTATCATCCCGGCATGCTTCCTTGCCTCAGCCCTGCTGAATCTGAATGAAGGCCATGAGACGGAAATGGCTGCAGCCGCAGAGGATGCTCGGTCCATTATCGGAGCGGCGATGCTGATGATATCCTCCTCGAATTCCTCATCATCCATTGCCCATCCTCTTTCCGCTGCTCCCCTGATATCCTCCTTGAGCGCCTCCTCTTCCGTTATCGTATTGGGAGTGAATGGCTTCAGTGGAACGGCGGCAAGATAATCCAGGAGGGAAGAGGAAGGCATGGCGGCCAGCAGTGCCTTCCCGGCAGCTGTGCAGTACATAGGGATCACCAGGCCTTCCCTTGAGTATATCCTCAGGATATGGCTTGAGAGTATGGAGAGGATGCATACGCTTCCGTTTCCTTCCCTTGTCCATAGCTGCACGGTCTCCCCGAGCGTACGGGCGAGATCCTCCGCGTAAGGCCTTGCTGTCTTCAGGAGATCCGTATGCTTCAGGGCCCCGGAGCCTACTGTGAACATCCTCAGCGTGAGATGATACATGCCGTTCCCGTCCCTGCGTATGTAGCCCAGTGCGGTGAGCGTTGACAGGAAACGCAGCAGCGTGGCCTTGGGAAGGTCCGTTGTCCTGGCAAGATCCTCCAGATTCGCGCATTCCTGCCTCGATAGGGCTTCGAGTATGGCAATCGTGCGCGTCACTGCGTTCGTCAGCTTCCCGTAGCCATTTCCTGCGTCCATCCTGTCCTCCATCGGATTTCCGGCGTCAGAGAATCACGCCATCTTTGTATATCGATATCCCTGAATAGCCGTTGATCTCGTTCCTGGTGCGCTTCTCCCCGCTGGCAATGCTTGCCACAAGGGATATAAGGGCCTCGTCGACAGCTTCCGGCAGTTCCTCCAGCATCGCGGATGCATCGAAGTCCACCCATCCTGGCTTGCTCTCCGCAAGGGTCCTGTCTGCAGCTATCTTCACAGTCGGTACCGGTGCTCCCAGAGGAGTGCCGTGGCCTGTCGCGAAGAGTATGAGGTGCGCGCCGGCAGCACTCAGAGCGGTAGTGGATACTATATCGTTTCCCGGGCTTGCCAGGATGTTCAGCCCTGGTTCCGACACAGTCCCGCCATATTCCAGTACATCGGAGACGGGCACGCTGCCGCCTTTCTGGATGCAGCCAAGGCTCTTGTCCTCCATCGTCGAGATGCCGCCCGCCCTGTCGGATGGGAGGGGGCTGTCATAGAGGGTTCCGCCATGCGAGGCGAAATACTTCCTGTAGTCCTCCATCATCCTGACGAGCTTATCGTAGACTTCCTGGCTTGCCGCCCTGTTCATCAGGATCTGCTCCGCGCCGAACATCTCAGGTATCTCCGTGAGAATGGCAGAACCTCCCATCGATACGATCTCATTGCAGAATCTTCCTACGAGCGGATTCGCGGTCACGCCGGAAAGGCCTGTGGATCCTCCGCATTTGAGCCCTATCACAAGCTCGGCCATCGATGCAGGCTCCCTCGCATCCTCCTTCATCCTCCCGGCAATGAGGGAAAGCAGCTCCTTTCCCTTCGCGATCTCATCCTTCTCCTCCTGGCAGGCCATGAAGCGCACCCTGCTCCTGTCTACCGGAAGCTCTTCATATGAAGCCATCGCATTGGTCTCGCATCCGAGCCCTATGACAAGCACGCCGCCTGCATTGGGGTGCATGATGAGATCGGCAAGGATCCTAGCGGTATTGCTGCTGTCTGCCCCGAGCTGGGAGCATCCGAAAGGATGCGTATATGCATGGACACCATCGGCAATGCCGAGATTCGCGTTCCCCCATTCGGCGAGGGCCGAAGCGACTCCGTTCACGCAGCCGACGGTGGGGATGATCCAGAGGGAATTGCGGATGCCGATCCTGCCGTCCTGCCTCCTGTAGGCCATTATCGTGGGAACCTGTCCCTGCCATTTATCCCTCTTCACCTCTGCCGCCGCAGCCTCCGCCGCAGCCCTGTCATATGAATAGCCGCTATCGGCGCAGAAGAGTGAGCGGATGTTGAATGTGTGGATATGGCTTCCTTTCCTGATATCCTCCGCAGCTTCGCCGATCGTATAGCCATACTTGATGATCCTGCCGCCCTTCGCGATATCCTGCAGCGCAACCTTGTGCCCCGCAGGGATGCTGGAGAAGATGGTGAAGGTATCGTCATCGACCGTAACGACGTCGCCTTTCGTCAGCGGCCGTACCGCAACCGCGCAGTTGTCCTTGCTGTTTATCCTTATAAGCTCATTCATGATATCCCCTTTGTATGTTGCGCCATGTCATGATGGCATATTGCGTTTCCCTTCATTCCTCCGGAAGAGGAAAGGCGCAGCTATCGCGCAGGCTGACTGCTGCATCACTATCCCTGCGATCACCGGCAGCACCGAACGCGGCGGGAAGAAGCTTATGGCGATGACCATCGCCGCGGATATGTTCCTCATTCCCGATGCGAATGTGACAGCGATCGTGTCAGGCATGCTGAGGCGGAATGCCGCTGATAGCAGGCGGGCGATCACGAAACCGGAGACGGTGAATGCGAAGGCTGTCAGGAAGTCCGGTATGTATGCCCATGAGGCTTCGGCTATCAGTGATTCGGCGATCTGGCTCGTGTTTATCATGACCACCAGAAGCAGCGAGAGCTTCGTCAGCGGCTTGAGGGAGGGTACGGCATGCTCCGTGCATCTTCCCTTCGTGATCCAGTTGATGGCTATTCCGAGCAGAGACGGGATGACCACCATCCCGAGAAGGGAGAGCATCATGCCCTGTGAATCTATCTCTATATCCGAACCTGCCAGGATGCGTACGGTAAGGGGCGTTGCAGCTGGCGCAAGCACGGTGCCGATCACAAGCATCGCGATGGATAATGCCCCGTTGCCGCCGTATATCCCTGACCACACGCAGCCGGAGACGGCTGTAGGGATCGCATAGAGTATCGTGAAGCCAAGGACTGTCTCAGGATCGGAGGAGAAGAGCAGCCCTGCAATGGATGTGGAAAGCACAGGCAGCAGCAGGTAGGCGGAGATCATGAACACGGCAAGCGATGCAGGATGCCGCAGGACCTTCCTGAAGTCCGCTATCGATACTCCCATCCCGTTCACGAGCGTCAGGAAAGCGAACAGCCATGTGACAAGCGGCTTGAGCGGCTTGAAGAATGGGAACAGCAGAAGCCCGATCAGGACCCCGGAAGGCGTGAGCACCGGCATGAGGCGCTCCATCTGCCTGTTTGCCTTCCTCAGGAATATCTCTGCTGACGACATGCTTTCCATGCGCACAGTCTAGTCTTTATCATAATAGTGAATCAATCATCCTCCCTGCATTGCCCGTTACATCCCGAATATGCGCTGTCTGCAGGATAATTGATTGCCATGCAGGCAATTGCGTCGCAGATATACGTTATGTGCGCGGCATACTTCAGTTTGACAGGTGCATGCAGTGAAGGTAGAATACAGCCAACACATCCCCAAAAGGAGAGCACCATGAAGAAAGTCTTTGCTGTACTTCTTGCAGTCTGTCTCGTCTTACCTGCATTCGCCGGCGGATCCGGAGAGAAGGCAGGATCTGAGCTCATGCTCGGAATGGTCACCGATTCAGGCACGATCGACGATCGTTCCTTCAATCAGGGTACCTATGAAGGAGTGAAGAAGGCCGCCGATGAGCTGGGCCTCCAGTGCACATACCTCAGGCCATCAGGCACTACGACCACCGATTACCTCACAGCCATCTCCGATCTCTATGACAACGGCTACAGGTTCATAGCATGCCCGGGCTATCTTTTCGCAGAGGCGGTCTCGCAGGCGCAGTCCATGTATCCTGACCTGATGCTCATCATCATCGATGATGCGCTTGCTTCAGGCATCGGGAAGAATACAGTGGCCATCACGTTCAAGGAGCAGGAATCCGGCTTCATGGCAGGACTTGCGACGGCTCTCAAGCTGCAGACGGGTGATGTCGGATTCGTCGGAGGCCTCGAGATTCCGGCTGTGCAGAAGTTCAACTGGGGCTTCCAGCAGGGCGTTGCCTATGCAAACGGGCATTATGGGACTTCAGTGAGCATGGATCCTTCCAACTTCAGGTACCAGGGTTCCTTTGCGGATCTTGCAGGCGGGCAGCAGCTTGCCATGGCTATGTACAACAAAGGCGTTGATGCCATCTTCGCCGCAGCAGGCGGTACCGGCGTGGGAGTCATCAATGAGGCAAAGACCCGCCGTCTTTCCGGCGAGGATGTCTGGGCAGTAGGCGTCGATGTCGATCAGTATACCGTTGGCGATATGGGCAATGGCGAATCATGCATCCTCACATCGGCGATGAAGGATGTCACAGGGGTTGCGTATGATCAGGCGATGGCTGCTGCCGCCGGCACATTCAAGGGCGGACAGCATCTTGTGCTCGGAGTTGCCGAGAACAGGGCAGGCATCCCGGCATCGAATCCGAATCTCACTCCTGAGATCGAAGCCATTGTCGCGGAAGTCGCTGCTCTTATCCGAGACGGCAGCATCGTCGTGCAGGATACGGCTGACGGCCTTATCCCCTGATTGCCGGGAAAGGAGAGCAAGGGCCGCCGCAGAGGCGGCCTTAATATAGCGCAAGCGGGAGACGCCTTTGAGTTACGTTATTGAAATGCTTGGGATCCGGAAGGAATTCCCCGGGATCGTGGCAAACGACGATATTACGCTGCAGGTCGAGGAAGGAGAGATCCATGCGATCCTCGGCGAGAACGGAGCCGGCAAGTCGACGCTGATGAGCATCCTTTTCGGGCTGTACCATGCGGATAGGGGAATCATCAGGGTCCGTGGCCGTGAGGCCCATATAAGGAATCCCAATGACGCCTACGATCTCGGAATCGGGATGGTGCATCAGCATTTCCAGCTTGTCCATAACTTCACGGTTGCCGAGAACATCATCATGGGCAAGGAGGGAGGCTTCGTATATGACATAAGGAAGGCCTCCCGGAAGATAAAGGAGATCTCGGAGCGCTATGGGCTCTCGATCGAGCCGGATATGGTGATCGAGGATATAACCGTCGGAATGCAGCAGAGGGTGGAGATCCTCAAGATGCTCTACCGCGATGCGGATATCCTCATATTCGATGAGCCTACAGCCGTGCTGACGCCGCAGGAGATCGATGAGCTGATGGGCATCATGCGGAATCTTGCGGCTGAGGGCAAGTCGATAATCCTCATCACGCATAAGCTTGATGAGATAAAGGCCGTGGCATCGAAGTGCACGATAATCAGGCGCGGGCGCCTGATAGGCACCGTCGATGTCGCCTCCACCAGCGCAGAGGAGATGGCAGCGGCGATGGTCGGCCGCCCGGTCTCGTTCCGCGTCGACAAGAAGCCTTCCGTTCCCGGCTCTCCCGTGCTTGAGATCGAGGATCTCTCGGTGATGAGCAGCAGGAAGGTCCTGGGAGTGAAGCATTTCTCCCTCACGATACGCTCCGGGGAGATCATCGGGCTGGCCGGCGTAGACGGCAATGGCCAGACAGAGCTCGTAGAGGCGATCACCGGGCTGCGGAGGGCTGAATCAGGTACGATAAGGTTCCGCGGGAAGGATATAACGGAGCTTTCCATAGCGGAGCGCAATGATATGGGGCTCGGGCATATACCGGAGGACAGGCAGAAGAGGGGCCTTATCCTTTCCGGATCCCTGGCATCCAACATGGTGATCAAGGCGTTCACGAAGGAGCCTTTCTCCTCCCACGGGCTTCTCGACTATCCCGAGATAAGGAAGTATGCGGAGGGAATCGCGGAGAAGTTCGATGTGCGCTCAGGCGAAGGCATAGATTCCCTTGCCGGCAAGCTCTCGGGAGGCAACCAGCAGAAGGCGATCATCGGACGTGAGATAACCGCCGATCCCGATCTCCTGATCGCTGTCCAGCCTACGCGCGGGCTGGATGTCGGTGCGATAGAATTCATCCACAGGCAGCTTGTCGATGAGCGGGACAGGGGAAAGGCGATCCTCCTTGTCTCATTCGAGCTCGATGAGATCTTCAATCTGTCCGACAGGATCGCCGTGATATCCGGAGGCGAGCTCATGGATATCGTCGATACCTCGGATACCGATGAGCATGCCGTAGGCCTGATGATGGCCGGAATCAGAAGGGGGGATGCCGTATGACAAAGGGAAACGCTGTGCCCAGGCCTCTTGAGGCAAGGAAGGCTTCGCCTCTGATCGTCTCGCTGTCCGCTGTCTTCCTCGGGATAGCCGCGGGCTGCATCTTCATCCTCTGCATAGGGAAGAATCCCTTCACGGGTTTCGAGAGGATCCTCTTCGGTGCCCTGTCGAACACCCGGCGTATCGGCAACACGCTCGGAATGTCCACGCAGCTCATCCTGATAGGGCTTTCGGTGGCGTTCGCATTCCGGACGGGTCTCTTCAATATAGGGGCGTCAGGGCAGATGCTGATAGGAGGCATAACAGGATCGATTCTTGCATTCTACCTCCCAATGGCCATGCCCCGTATCCTCTATATCCCGCTCGTGACGCTCTCTGCGATGGCTGCGGGAGCCCTCTGGGGACTCATCTCCGGCTTCCTGAAGGCGAAGTTCAATGTCCACGAGGTCGTTTCCACGATCATGCTCAACTGGATCGCGTACTGGATGGTCTATGATTTCATCCCGCGCTTCATCGTCGATCCCACGATATCCGTGAAATCAAAGCCGATAGAGGCTGTCCATACTCTCCGTGCGGACTGGCTTACATCGCTCACGGGCTTCTCAACCCTCAACTATGGATTCCTCTTCGCCATAGCTATGTGCTTCATCATCTCGTTCATACTGCGGAAGACGACACTTGGCTTCAATCTGAAGGCTGTAGGTGCCAACCGGTTCTGCGCAGAGTATGCCGGCATAAAGGTGGAGCGCTCGATAATGGTCTCCATGGCGATAGCCGGTGCGCTGGCAGGCCTGGCAGGGCTTACGTACTACTGCGGCTACTCGAATATCATGGAGATGGGGAAGATGCCGAACGAGGGATTCGACGGCATTGCCGTGGCGCTTCTGGGCAACTGCTCCCCTGCAGGCATATTCTTCTCCGCGATATTCTTCGGAATCCTGAAGATGGGAAGAGGCTCGCTTGCGGCTACGGGGATCCCTACCGAGATCGCCGATACCATCATAGCGACGATAATCTACTTCACGGCCACCAATGTGATACTCGCATCCTTCTGGAACAGGATATTCCGCTCCTCCTTCGCAGGGAAGGAGGAATGTGCCAGAGCCGCAATCGCGGCTGAGGGGAAGGACATCCCGTTCGAGTCGCTGACGAAGGCTGAGTTCAGGGAGTATGCGAAGAAGGGCAGGGCCCTCCAGAAGGGAAAGGAGGCAGAGTGATGGGTATCTGGAGCATCATAACAAGCATAGTCCCATCGGCAATCGCATATACCATCCCGATACTTATGGGAGCCCTTGGAGGGCTGTATTCGGAACGTTCGGGCGTGACCAATCTCTGCATCGAGGGCCTCATGCTCTTCGGTGTGTTCTCAGCGGCTGCCACGATAGTGAAGCTGCAGGCGATTCCCGGATTCAGCTTCCTCCTTGCCATAATCATCGGGATCATCGTCGCGATGGCAGCTTCCACCATCCTCTCTCTGCTGCATGCCTTCGCCGCGATAAACCTCAAGGCGAACCAGGTGATATCGGGAACAGCGATAAATATGCTATCCACCGCCGTGACCCTCTTCCTTGCCCAGACCATAACCGGAAGCGGCAACATAACGATCGTGCGCGGAGTGATCAGGCAGGATATCCCTGTTCTTTCGAAGATACCGGTCATAGGCCCTCTCTTCTTCACTTCCGCATACTGGACTACCTGGATATGCCTCCTTCTCTGGGGTGCATCATGGTTCCTTCTCTACAGGACATCATTCGGCCTCCGGCTCAGAGCCTGCGGAGAGCATCCGTCGGCAGTGGCCTCAGCTGGCGTGAATGTGCACAGGATGCGCTATATCGGGGTCATGGCATCCGGCCTGCTCTCCGGCATAGGAGGGGCCTGCATACTCGTGACATACGCTGGCGAGTACAATGCCGGAAGCGGCATCAATGGCCTCGGCTTCCTTGCGATCGCAGCTCTTATCTTCGGTCAATGGAAGCCTCTGGGGATACTGGGCTCGACATTCTTCTTCGGGCTCTGCATGACGATTGCGAACATGGGGAAGGTATTCCCCGTCTTCCAGGATATCCCGACAGGATACCTGGGGATGTTCCCTTACGTGGCGACACTCATCGCGCTGATCTTCTCCAGCAGGAAGAGCGCAGCTCCTCTTGCTTCAGGAGAGCCTTTCTGAGGAGGGCATATGGAACTGATGGATAAGCTTGGGGAATCGGCAGGATGCATTGCCGGAAGGCTGGGCAGCCTCAAGCCGCAGATCGCGATCGTGCTGGGTTCAGGACTCGGCGATCTTGCTGAGAGCATAGAGGATGCGGTGGCGATGGATTACCGCGACATACCTAATTTCCCTGTATCCACGGTCCCCGGCCACAAAGGGCGTCTTGTGACAGGATACCTTGAGGGGAAATGCGTGATGTGCATGCAGGGGCGCTTCCATTATTACGAGGGTTATTCGATGGAGGAGGTAGTATATCCGATCCGCACCATGCATCTCCTCGGAATAAGGTCCCTTTTCCTCACCAATGCGGCAGGATGCGTCAACACCGCATGGCATCCGGGGGATCTCATGCTGATTTCAGATCATATAAAGCTCATCGCCGACAGCCCTCTGAGAGGGCAGAACCCAGACGGGCTCGGAGATAGGTTCTTCGATATGTCCTCGGCATATGACAAGGAGCTTCTGGCAGCAGCGGAGAAGGCTGCTGAAACGAAAGGCATCGCAGTGCGAAGGGGAGTGTACATGCTCTTCACCGGCCCTGGATTCGAAACACCTGCCGAAGTGCGCTTCGCACGTATCGCAGGAGCTGATGCCGTAGGCATGTCCACGGTCCCCGAGGCGATAGCGGCATCCCACATGAGGATGCATACCCTCGGCATAAGCTGCCTGACGAACATGGCTGCCGGAATCCTCGACAGGCCGCTGAACCACGAGGAGGTTCTTGAGACAGGAGAGAGGGTGAAGGCATCATTCACCGCCCTTGTGCGCGAGATCATCCGTACATGGCCTGAGGATAAGCTCTGACAGTTCTGCCACTCCTGGAAGAGGCTGTTCTCAAGCTTCCGAAAGGGGGCATCGTAAATAAAAGGTGCCTCTGGTTCAGCATTCGTCAAGGATCTGGAACTGCAGAACCGGCATTGCAATTGTCCGCATATTTCACTTTGCGGTAATGACGACTTCTGTACTGAATATGTTATTCGCATATCCTTCTATGTTCCCATCGGCCAATCTGTACTCATTCCCTAATAGCGAATCAAGCGTCAGGCTGTCGAATCTTATTGTGTTGCCAGTGGTGTCCTCGCCATTGACAATGCCATTCTCAAGGCAATATAGGCGGCGGGAACTTCCTTCTGCAGGCTTGTTGTTGAATTCCGTGATGCAGTTATTGAATTCTATTGAGCTGCCTTTATATGATTCATCAATAAGCCATGCCAGTTCCGCAATCCCCTGTTCGGATGTTCCGTACTTGTTGAAGGAGATGGTGGAGCCATTCACTGAGACTATGGTTGATTTCGGCTCCTGCAGGCTTATGGTGAAGAAACCGCTGGATTTGCCGTCGTTGAAATTGTGTCCGGCAATGGTCGAGTTATTGATGGTGGTTCTCAGATTGATTGTGGAATATGCATAGAATGCGGAATATCCAGCTAATGTTGATTCACTGATATCTATAGTGCTCTGTTCCGCATCATTGCCGGCATCCTCGATCCAGACAGCATAGTGATTATTCTGCGTGCTGATCTCCGATGCTGAGATGGAAACATGGATCTCCCTGAAATTCCTTATCCCGAAAGGATAGATATAGCTGCTCTCAGAGCTTGTATCGATTATCCTGGAATTGCTCACGGATATCTGCAGGGAAGGAAGCTCGGATCTATCTTTGCTTTCCGATGGATCTCCATCCACATAAACGCCGTTGATTTCCCTCTTCCCTATATTCCCGGTTATCTCTATCAATGTATCCTCTATTGTTAGGGCTGTGGTGCCGGATCCTGATACAGGATCACTCATCCTGATGTCTATCGCCCTGCCTTTCCCTGGCGCTATCAGTACGGAATCCCTGATTGCCAGGTTCAGATTGGAAGAGGAGGAGGCAATCAGGCTGCTGCTGGGATCCTGGCTTGATATAAGGATACCATCAAGCGTTGCATCGGCATTATCTCCGATTGTTATCGTTCCTGATATCCGTACTGGTCTTGATGGTTCCGGGCTCCCTGCCTGAGTCTTCTGAAGCATATTGCCTGCACTGGCATACTGGGCAGCTGTCATCTGGCCCTTTATGGTGATTGTCCTATTTGCCGGGATTTTCAGATCCTCTGTGTATTCCCCGCTTTCCAGGAGGATCACTTCTATATCCTTATTGGCGATTGCAGCTGAAATGGAGCTGGATTCAGGATTCGCAGCTGTAATGACAGCCGTTGATTCCGATAGTCTGTATGTCGCTGTGAATGAATGATTCCGGTGTATGGTCTTTCCTATCATCGATTCATCCAAGGGCTGTCCGTTCTCATCAATCCATCCGGTGAAATCATATCCCACTGAAACAGGGGATTCCTCCGGCAGAATGAAGGAGCTGGAGTTCAGCACTATTGCTGGTTCACCATTTCCCGGGTTGAATGTAAGAGTATATAGGATACTTGAATCACACGAAACGAAAAGCATCAGAACTGCACTAAGGAGAGTAACGAAAGCTGCTTTCTTCATGATGTTCCTTCTTCAGGGAGATTCCCTTGGACAAACCTACCCCCCCCCGGGGTAAAAAGTCAAGGGAATATCCTCCTTCACAAAACCTTTTCTCTCCGCAATAATTGATGCTGGCTATGAAGATCCTCTGCATATCGGATGCGACAGACACGTTGATATATTCATCCATTGCCCCTGATCTCTACAGGGATGTGGATTTCGTCATCTCCGCAGGCGATCTTCCCCTCCGCTATTACGACTACATCCAGACGATGCTCCGCAAGGATGTCTACTACGTCTATGGCAACCATAATCTCGAGGATTTCGCGCGGATGATGAAGGGCCATGGAGGAGGGGCGCATGCATTCGAGAACACGGGCGGATACCATTCGATGCCTGCATTCGGAGGATTCTTCCTCGATGGCAAGTGCTTCTATGACAAGAGGCATGATCTCATAATAGGCGGGCTTGGCGGCTCAATGCTCTACAACTATGGGGACAGCCAGTATTCCGAGGGCCAGATGCAGCGCCGTATCGCGAAGATGATCCCGCGCCTTATCTACAACAGGAAGAGATACGGCCGCGCCATAGATATACTCGTGACGCATGCGCCTCCGCGTGGAATGGGGGATGGAGAGGATCTCTGCCATAAGGGATTCGAATGCTTCCTGTCATTCATCGAGAAGTACAGGCCCCGATACCTTCTTCATGGCCATGTCCATCTTGATGACAGGAATGCCGAGCGCATCAGGGAATACTGCGATACGAAGGTTATCAATATATACAAGAACTACATCCTTGAGGATGACGAGCTGGGGAAATGACGATGGCTATTGATTCCAATGCACTTGATGATTTCACCAGAGCGAAGAGGAAGGCCAAGTTCCAGGGGCTTCTCTCTGCTCTTTCGTGGAAGAACAACGACCTGATGTCATTATATGAGGTGACTTCCATCATAAAGCCGAAATCCGAGACCTACCTCGGGATGCGCACGATCCCGGTCTCAAGGATCATCGGCTCCGAGGGACGTTATCATGATTTCTCATCCGCCTTCCTGCCGAAGCGCGAGCAGCTCAGGAACAGATGGTGCAGCATCGATTCCGCGATCATGAACGATGTCATCCTTCCTCCTATATCGGTATACAGCCTCGGGGGATACTACTTCGTCAGGGATGGCAACCACAGGGTGTCGGTGGCGAAGACAATGGGGGTTGAGTTCATCGATGCCGAGGTTGTCGAGCTCGACAGCGAGATACCCCTCACTCCCGGGATATCGATGAAGGAGCTGAAGGAGAAGGTCGTCGATTACGAGCGCAATATGTTCATCTCGCAGTATAAGCCCTCATACCTTCCGATGGGTGATATAGTCTTCACGGCCCCTGGTTCCTATCCGGAGATGGTCAACCATATCCTTGTGCATAAATACTACATAAACCAGGATAAGGACTATGAGATAACCTTCGAAGAGGCAGCTCGGAGCTGGTATGATAACGTCTATTCCCCGATAGTCGCCGAGATCAGGGCAGAGCATCTCCTTTCGGCATTCCCCGGGCAGACCGAAGGCGATATGTACATGTGGCTTGTCAGGCGGTGGGATGAATACAAGGCCAAGGGGAATAAGAACATGAGCGCAGCAGAGGCTGTGCGCAGGGCAGGGAAGGAGAAAGGGCGTGACTTCCTCCACAGGATCGGGCGCTACGCACAGTACTATCTTTCGAAGCTCTCCAGGAATTAGATCAGGCCTGTGAGGGAGATCATGTCCGCAAGCTTGTCCGCGACCGCATCGATCTGATCTGAAGGCCTGTTCGGCATTATCTCCTTCTCCTTGTGGACATATGGCTCATAGGGAACGTTCGCAAGCTCCATCATCTCCGCCCAGTTGTAGAGGCATGAGACTGCCTTGAGGCCATCCATCTCATCCACTGTGGACGAGGCGAATCCATAGAACTTCTTCCCTTTCAGCTTCTTCTTCAGGTACTGGGGCCAGGTGCTGTCGAGGAATACCTTCATCTCAGCCGTGGGCATGCCATAGCGGGAAGGGGTTCCGAGTATTATTATGTCAGCGCTCTCGAGCTTCTCAGGGCCGGCTTCGGGAAGCGCCGTTATCTCCTCATAGTACTCAAGCGCCTCTGTCTTCTCATTGGCTGCCAGATGCAGATCCGGGTCCGATACCCTGTACAGCCTTGCATCATAGCCGCGTTCCTCCAGCTTCTCCCTGAAGGTTTCGGCGATAAGATAGAGATTGCCGGAAATGGAGTGTATTATCATGTTTGCTCTCATTGCTTGCTCCTCCTTCCCTGATTATAACCTGCATCCTCCTGCATCGCGCAATCAGCAGAAGGCCGTGTAGATGCCATCAGCCTCAGCAACATGGACTTTTGCGGAGTAGAGATCGGAGAGGATGTCCTCGCGCAGGGTATCCTCCTTCTTCCCCTCCATCTCGATGCGCCCATCCTTCATGAGGATTATCCTGTCTATGGCCGGAATGATCTCGGAAAGCTCATGCGTGACCATTACGATAGTCCTGCTCCCCGTCGCATACGACGATATGGTATCCCTTAGGGATGCCCTTGCGGGGAAGTCGAGGCCGGATGATGCCTCATCCAGGAGAAGCATATCCGGAGAGGTTATCGCAGCGCGGGCAAGCAGCACCCTCCTCATCTCTCCCGTAGACAGGGTGTTCATAGCCCTGTCCTTCTTCTCCAGCATGCCGGCTTTGGCAAGCTCCTCCTCCGCATTCTCCCAATCCTCCTCTCCGATGACATGATGGAAATCGAATCCGAGCGAGGCGTGCAGTCCGGATGCCACTATCTCCAGTGCCGTGTATGTCGTACGGAAGAACTCATCCTGCCCCGGGGATACGTGCCCGATCCTCTTCCGCAGATCCGAGACTATCCATCTCTCCTCGCCGAACAGCGATGATCTGTACTCATCAAGCGCAAGAGGGTAGACGCGGCGGTCGATCACATCGATCAGCGTGGATTTCCCTGCGCCGTTGGGGCCTATGATCGCGATCCGCTCTCCCATCTCCGCCCTTATGGATACATCGGAGAGGATGAGCTTTCCATCCCTTCTGACGCTTGCATGCTCAATACTGAAAGCTTCCATGTCCCAGATGATAATGAATCTTCCCTGAATAGGGGAGAAGATGCAGGGAATTTCCTCTGCATCATGCAGTAGATTGTATACCATTCTGAAAATAATACATTACACTGCAGGATGTGTATGGTTTTCTGTTAAATCCATGTGAAAAAATAGATGATTTTCAAAAAATTTCATTTGCTTTCCAGGAAAAACCATGAGACAATTCTTCTTGTCAAAGGGAATCATGATCGACCCAGCAGGTTCCTGGAGGCATCTCATGATGAAAATGGGAACAAGGAGGTTTGCCGCTGGTTTGCTCCAGCGGTAATTTTTTCACTTCATCCAGCGGATTTTCCAGGCTGCCACGGAAGGTATGCCTGAATCCGGCCGGAAACAGTATAATCCTATGCCCAGGAGGTCCTTCATGGCAGGCATCAGGAAGATAGACGATAAGGTCTCGGAAGCAATCATCACCGCAGGGGATTATTCCGCAGGTATATATACATTCGGCGCGATCCTCCATTCATTCAGCTGCGGCGGCAGGGATGTCGTTGTCGGATATGACGATTTCGCGCCTTATCCGGATACAGTGCACACGACATATCTTGGAGAGGTCATAGGGCCTTTCGCGAACAGGATAGGAGGTGCTTCATTCACACTGGATGGCAGGGTATGCGCCCTCGAGAGGAATGATGGGGCGAACAGCCTCCATTCGGGGAGCATCAACTTCGGTGCGCGCTTCTGGAGGATGGACTCGATGGACGGCAGCAGCGTGCGACTCTCCCTTGATGTCCCGGAAGGAGGCGGCTTTCCCGGCAATCATCATGCAGAGGTCATCTACGCTCTCTCGGAGGATGGGAAGCTCACGATCGAGTACGGGCTGGAAAGCGATGCGCTGTGCCCTGCCAATATGACGAACCATGCGTATTTCAACCTTGCGGGGAAGGGTGATGTCCGGAACCACAGGCTCACCATCGATTCCCCGGAATACCTCTGCGTGGACAGCGGCCTCATCCCTACTGAGCCCTGCCCTGTCTCAGGAACTGATTTCGACTTCCGGAATGGGGCGGTGCTGGGAGACAGGCGCGGCGGCGCATATGACCACTGCTTCATCTTCGGGGATAGCAGGAAGGCTGTGCTTGAGGCTGATGGATACCGCCTTACGGTGACGACCGATCTGCCTGCCATGCAGCTTTATACAGGGGAGTTCCTCTCATCCGCGGCTCCAGGGAAGAGGGGAGAGCCCATCGTTCCGTTCTCGGGGGTTGCGATGGAGACCGAATTCTATCCGGACTTCCCGAACAGACCCGGATTCCCCGGAGCATACACAGCACCGGGAAAGGCCTTCAGGAGCACGACGTCCTATCATCTGGAGCGTATCTGACGCCGTGTATGGAGATTGGAAGTATTGCTGCCAAGACGCTTGCAGGCCAATGCGGTTTTTGGTATTCGTAGGATACCGATGAGAAGACTCTGGATTGCCCTGATCGTGATTGTTTCACTGAATGCCATCTCATGCACGACTGCGGATGGCAATGTCTTCCCGTCGCAGGACCGCACAGCGGCGCTCATGGAGGCCCTCTCCGGATCCGTTCCTGTGACGGATAGCGACAGTGCAGGGATTCCCCAGCCTGAGATCGTGGTTCCCGTAGTGAGGAAGAGCACGGAGAAGAAGGAAGAGCCTCCAAAGGAAGAGAAGGCCGTGGAAGCCGCTGTCCCGGAGGATGCGGTGGAGGAACCGGCTCCGGAAGGAGAGCCCGTGCAGGAAAGCGCTGCGGCTCCCGCTGCAGAGCAGCCGGCCGAGGCTGTGGATCCATTGCCGGAATTGGATAATGAAGCTGAGGCTGTGATGACCTTCACTGTCCCTGAGGAGGAGGCGGAACCCGCCAGCGTGCCCGATGATGCCGGATTGCCTGCGCCGAAGCCGTATATCGTCAACTATGAAAGCGATGATGATGATGAAAGCCAGCTGCTCCTTCCTGCCCTCATGAACGGGCAGATGAAGCCTTGGATGATCAGGCTTATGGTGATCCTCGCCGTGGTCATAGTCTTCTTCACGGTAGCTACGGCTATAAGGAATGCGATCGGCTTGCCTCTGCCAAGGCTTGTCTCGGCAGTCTCCGCGCTTCTCATGGCAGCCGTTCCGGCCGCTGTATCGTATCTGGCATTCGGATACTCGGAGCTGTGGGCGGTCTATCTCGTGCTGCTCTTCTCCTATTTCGTATTCAGGTCGGGATCCGGGAAGAGAGGTTCTCGATAGCTTCCAGCCTGTCCAGCAGCGGCCTCTGGTAGAAGAATGCATCAAGGGCTGCGGCAGCCGCTCCCTCCATTGCTCCTTTATCCCCGGCTGTAGCACGGAAGATCGCGGTGTCCTGCCTTGATGGAGGCAGGAGATGCATTACAAGGCTCTGAAGCTGTGCATATGCCCAGTCCGGCATTGCTGACATATCCCCGGTGATCATCATTCCCTCCAGCGATAATGCCTGCATGGCGGAGGCCAGTGCGAATGAGAGGGGCTTGAGGGCTTCTGAGAGCGCATCCCTGTATATACCGTTCCTTGCTATCTCCTTCAGCGATGGTGCACCTGTCCTCGATACCATGGCATCGCCGCCGATGGCAGCCTCGAGGCAGCCTTTCCCGCCGCATGGGCAGATGCCATCCTTCTGCGCCCTTATGTGGGGAAGCTCCGGAAGATGGATCAGCTCGCCTTTGCGCACGGCGGCATCAAGGGCGTATGACCAGGAAAGGAAGAGCATCCCCTCCAGCTTCCCATGCCTTGCCTCTTCCGCGCATGCCTCAGCCACTGCCGGGGGAAGATGCAGTATCGGGGATGGCACCATGCCATCAATCTCCTCATCCCCGTCCGATACGACAGCGCTTCCGTATATGCATCTTCCATCCCCCTTCATGCGTTCAACCGCGGCTTCTATGCCCTCCCTGCATGATCCGCCTGCCCGTGGTATCCTCTCGAACCTGAGTATCCTGCCCAGCAGATCGGAGACTGCCACGGAGACGGAGCGCTTCCTCACCACGAACGCGAAGACACGTCCTGCATCCTTCGCAACGGACAGGAGCGTGCCTGGACGTCCGGCGGAGGAGAAGTCCTTCTCCCCTTCGGTGATGAGCCCCTCCTTCATAAGCGATGCCGTTATCTCGCCGATCGATACCTTGTTTATCCCGAGGCGCCGTGACAGCTCTGCTTTCGAGCATCTTCCCTTCCGGAGCTCCGAAAGCACCTTCAGCCTGTTTATGGTGCGTGCATTATCTGGTTTCGAGAAATCCATGATGGAATTGTAATCCGTACCGGCCGTTTTTGCACACAGTTGCCGATTGCCTTTTCCGTTAGTATCTTCGATTCTGTGATCTTCCGGGAGGAAAGACAGGATATATGGCAAACAGAAAGTTCAAGACAGAGGTGGCTGATCTCCTCCACCTGATAATCCATTCGCTTTATTCGAACAAGGAGATCTTCCTGCGTGAGCTCATCTCCAATGCATCCGATGCCATCGACAAGCTGAGGTATCTCTCGCTTACGGATGAGAAGCTGAAGGGATTCTCCTTCGAGCCAAGGATAGACATAAGCTTCACGGAGGAATCGCCAAGAACGCTGACCATCCGCGACAACGGCATCGGCATGAACGAGGAGGATCTCAACAGCAACCTCGGCACCATCGCCTCATCCGGCACGAGGAAGTTCCTCGCATCGCTTTCCGATGAGCAGAAGAAGGACTCGAATCTCATCGGGCAGTTCGGCGTGGGCTTCTATTCGGCATTCATGGTCGCCAGCCGCATCACGGTGATCTCCAGGAAAGCCGGCGAGGATAAGGCATGGAAGTGGGAATCCGACGGCGAAAGCTCTTATTCCATCGAGGAAGCCGAACGCGACGGGCAGGGATCCACCATCATCCTGACGCTCGGAGAGGAAGGAGAGCAGTATGCGAACCGCTGGGAGCTCGAGAACCTCATAAAGAAGTATTCCGACAACATCGCGTACCCGATCTTCCTGGAGTATGACCAGGTCCATTATGACAATGAGAAGAAGGACGACAAGGGCAATGCCCTGAAGACGACTGAGCATAAGGTGGAGCAGATCAATTCCGCTTCCGCGCTCTGGAAGAGGTCCAAATCATCGATAAAGGATGAGGAGTACAGGGAATTCTACAAGAACTCCTTCTATGATTCCGAGGATCCGCTCTTCTACATCCATACGCAGGCAGAGGGAGCGACGGAGTATACGACGCTCTTCTATATCCCGGCAAAGGCGCCTTTTGATATGTACTATGCCGATTACCGCCCTGGAGTGAAGCTCTATGTGAAGAGGGTGTATATCACCGATGATGACAAGGAGCTCCTGCCATCATACCTGAGATTCGTGCGCGGTATCATCGACAGCGAGGATCTTCCGCTGAATGTCTCGAGGGAGATCCTGCAGGAGAACAGGGTCATGGTCTCCATCCGCAATGCATCCGTCAAGAAGCTGCTCGGGGAGTTCAGGAAGATATCGGAGAACAATCCGGAGCTCTATGCGAAGTTCATCGCCGAATACAACAGGCCGCTGAAGGAAGGGCTCTACTCGGATTATGCCAACCGCGATGCGCTGCTTGAGCTCGTCCGCTACAAGAGCAGCACCGAGGATGGCTTCGTATCCCTCAAGGACTATAAGTCACGCATGAAGGAAGGGCAGAAGGCCATCTATTATATCTCGGGAGGCAAGGAGGAGGTCCTCCGCACATCGCCGCTCGTTGCAGCATACCGCGAGAAAGGCTATGAGGTCCTGATCATGGGCGATGATATCGATGATATAGTCATCGGGACGGTCGGCGAGTATGACAAGACGCCGCTCAAGGCCATCAACAAGGCAGGTGCGCTGGATGATCTCAGGAATGATGAGGACAAGGCCAAGGAGGAGGCGAAGAAGCCTGTTGCCGAGAAGATGAAGAAGGCTCTCGGGGACAAGGTCAAGGACGTCGTGGTATCGTCCCGCCTTTCCTCTTCCCCGGCTGCCGTCATCTTCTCCGATGATGATCCTTCGATGCAGATGCAGCGCCTCATGAAGCAGATGGGAGGCAGCGATATGCCCGAGATCAGGCCGCTGCTTGAGATCAACCCGGATTCGCCGGTGATCGCGAGGATAGAGAACAGCGATGATGAGGACTATATCGCGGCCCTCAGCTCAGTGCTCCTTGATCAGGCGATGCTCCAGGAAGGGGTGATGCCATCCGATCCTGCAGCTTTCGCGGCCGCCCTTACGAAGCTCCTTTCATGAACGGGCGGTTTCTGATATAGTCTGGACGGGCGGGTTTCCGCCCGTTCGCCATTCCATTGCAAGGAGTCGATGCATGCTTTTCCTGAACACTGCGGCAGCTGCTGCCCCTTCTGATGAGATCGCGGATCTTCCGGGCGTTGTCGAGGAGATCTCCGAGAGCTTCCATATGCCGGAGCTTGCCGTATCGATAATCGCAGCGGTCATCATAATAATCGCAGCGAAGATAATAAAGCGCATCGTGAAGCGCTCGCTGCTGAAAGTCGCCTCGAGAAGCCGCAAGTTCAGCACTATGATGGCTACGATGATATCCAAGATATTCTCGGTCATCATCTGGGTCATAGCTATCGTCGCTGTGCTCGGTGTCTTCGGGATAGACCTGACACCTGTCCTTGCCGGTCTCGGAATCACAGGCGTAGTGCTTGGCTTCGCTCTCCAGGAATCCATAAGCTCGTTCTTCTCCGGTATCATGATCGCGGTGAACAATCCGTTCAGGGTGGGTGACTGGGTCGATATCGGGGATGTCTCCGGCACTGTCGTGGCAATGGACCTGATGTGCGTCACGCTCGCCTCAGGGGACAACAAGAAGATCACGATGAGCAATAAGAATGTCTGGGGAAGCACCATCGTCAACTATTCCTACATCGATAAGCGCCGGCTGGATATGACCGTGTCGGTAAGGTATGGCGATGACACGGAGAAGGCGAAGATCGTGATCCGTGACCTTCTCGCAGGATATCCTGAGATACTCACCGATCCGGCACCTGTGATCGAAGTCGGTTCATACGGAGCATCATCGATAGATATCTATGTGCGTCCGTGGGTTGCCCCTTCCGATTACTGGAATGTCTACTGGCGCTTCAACAGCGATATACTCCGTGCCCTGAATGCAAACGGGCTCGATATGCCGTTCAGCCAGGTCACCGTGCATATGGCAAAGGACTGATCAGGCCTTCCTGTCCAGCCCTATGAGGAATATCTCGAAGGAATCATCCCTGGATGCCTTAGGCTTGAATGCCTTCGCCTTCGAGAATATGCCCCTCATCTTCTTCAGGATCTCCTGCTCCCCTCCGCCCTGGAATATCTTGATGACCATGTTCCCATGCCTCCTCAGCTGTTCCTGGGCCAGGAGCACGACCTGCTCCGCAAGGTACTCGGAGCGTGATGTATCGACGATCCTGTTGCCTGTGGTCATCGGTGCGGCATCCGAGATTATCGCATCGTATGGCCCTTCCTCCACCAGACGGGCCCTTATCTCCCTGGAGAAGGCATCCCCGGTGATCTCCGTCACAGTCGGAGGCACGGGGTCGAGGGAGAGGGGATTGAGATCCACCGAGACTATCCTTCCGTTTCCCTTCAGCAGCTCGCGGTGCGTGTAGAGCGTCCATGATCCGGGGGCTGCCCCTACATCGAGCACCCTGTCTCCCGGCTTTATGAGCCTGTGGGCGCTGTTTATCTCCTCGAGCTTGTATACCGATCGCGCAGGATATCCTTCCCTGTGCGCTTTCTGCGTATAGAAATCCGCCTTGTCCCTTCTTGATACGGCCATAATGGAAGTCTATCCACAGGAGGGGACGTAGTCAAATAAGAAAGCCGGACAGCCAATGGGGTGGGAGAGTGCTGTCCGGCGAAGATTTTTCACACGTTGCAAAGGAGGTATGAAAAAACTGTTGCTCTGTACTTACCATAAGCATGAACCGTGCCAAGCTGCGTCTTCTTCATAATATAGACAAAGACGCCGGGAAAATGGCGTCTTTGAATACACTAAAAAGGAGGTTTGTTGAAAAAAACTGTTTGCTCTGACTTCCATCAGCAAGAAGCGTGCCAATTCTCCATGGCATTAAGGCGCTCAGAATGCGTTATATCCGCCTGTGTGGTGTGAAAAAACTGCACAGTGTAAATAATCTTCCCATCCATTCTGCAGAATATATGAATCTGCAGTCCTCCTGTTGACCTTCAGCGCAGTCATCCCTACCTTTTCCTTGTGAACAGCATCATAAACAGGAAATTCCGATATACGTTCAGCGGGGCTTCCGTTGCGATCATAGCAGCCAATGTCATCGTGTACTTCGTGACCGCCTACCTGCTGCCGCGCCTCATGGTCTATCTTTCCCTGGTTCCCGCCGCCGTCATATACGGCAGGATGTACTGGCAGTTCGTGACTTATATGTTCGTGCATGCAGGGGCATGGCATCTCTTCTCCAATATGCTCGGTCTGTATATATTCGGCATGGCCGTGGAGAGGGAGATAGGGACCAGGGAATTCCTGCTCTTCTACTTCCTCACCGGGATCCTCTCGGGAGCGGCAAGCTTCCTGACGTATGTATATACAGGCTCATATCTCGTGATGCTGATGGGGGCATCAGGAGCGCTCTATGCGGTGATGCTGCTGTTCTCGGTGCTGTATCCGCGCGCGGTCATCTTCGTATTCGGGGTCATCCCCGTGAAGGCTCCCGTGCTGGTGATCCTCTATTTCCTCATAGAGCTGTTCAGCCAGATGGGATCCTATGGCATGGGGATTGCCCATCTGACTCATCTCTACGGGCTTCTTTTCGCCTTCCTCTACTGCCTGATACGCCTCCGCATCAGGCCATGGCAGGCCTGGGGCCTCTGATCCGGGCGTATCCTTCCCTGATCCTTCCGATAAGCGCCATGCGTTCCTCGTGATGGACGAAAGCCCCTTCTGCGGCATTCAGCGTTATCCTCTCCAGATCATCAAGCCCGAGGCCATAGCAGCCAGCGGCAAGGTACATCTCCGATGTGAGATCCGTGCCGCTCATAAGACGGTCATCTGATGAGAGGGAGACCCGGAATCCGCTCCGGAGGAGGGTCGGGAAGGGATGGCGCTCAAGGCTTTCGGCCGCGCCTGTATCGATATTGCTGGAAAGGCACATCTCCAGCGGCACTCCTGCATCAAGGATATACCTGGCAAGGCTTCCCATCCCGGTTATCACCCCGTTCTCCTCCGTGATATCCTCTGCTATCCTTGTCCCGTGCCCGATCCTGTGCGCTCCGCAGACCTGCAGCGCTTCCCATATCGATTCCATGCCCGCAGCTTCCCCGGAATGTATCGTCATCCTCAGGTTGTGCTCTCGGATGAACCTGCAGGCCTCGGCATGCAGCGATGGCGGATAGCCGTATTCTGCACCTGCGAGATCGAATCCGACTGCTCCTCTGTCCCTGTATTCATCGACCAGCCGTGCGCATTCCAGGGACTCGGCAGATCCCTCGGTGCGCATCGCGGAGAGTATCAGTCCGGCTTCCATCCCCGTTTCCCTCTTCCCTTCGCTGATCCCGGCTAGCACTGCATCCACGACCTGATGCATCGACAGCCCCTTCGCCGTATGGCGTATCGGAGCGAACCTTATCTCTGCATAGATGATGTTCTGGGCGGCAAGATCCTCGATCTCCTCCCGTGCGACCCGCCTCAGGCTCTCCTCATCCTGCATCACCGATACCGTGACGTCGAATGACCTGAGGTAGAGCGGCAGCGATTTCCCCTTCTTCCCCTCCAGGAACCAGGCCCTGAGGGCCTCGGGGTCATGGGATGGTATGGCTATGCCTCTCTCCTCTGCGATTCCGATTACCGTTTCCGGGCGCAGTCCGCCATCGAGATGCTCGTGGAGCTCAATCTTCGGCAGCGCCTTGATAGTTTCCTTGCAAAGCATATTGCGATTGTACACTCTGGCGTGGTGTGATGCAAAAACAGCCATAAGCGGTGAGGATTTTAAGAATCGACACGTTATCTTTTTGAATCCAAGATAGTTATCATATAGAAAACACGTATTTTCCCCTTTACAATATTCTTTTTCTGAGAGAATATTCTGATGCTTGGAGGAATATTGGACATGGCAAAGACATCCGAAACCATCAATAAGAAGCTTCTTGCCGCTGCCATCAGCGCAACGAAGGCTAGGGATATCAAGGACCTTCTCGACAAGGGTGCTGATATCAATGTGCATAACGAGTGGGGCCTTACACCTGTAATGCTTGCAGCTCAGTACAACCACTCCGTAGCTGTTCTCAAGGCTCTCATCGAGGCTGGTGCAGACATCCATGAGGCAGAGCCGAAGTACAGGTCGAATGCCCTTCATCTTGCTGCGAACAGCTCGAAGAACCCGAAGGTCATCGAGGCTCTTCTCGAGGCTGGCGCCAACATCGATGCCAGGAACTATCTTGGCGAGACCGCTCTCATCATGGCAGTCAACAGCAACGACGAGACGAAGATCACGACACAGCTCATCAAGAGCGGTGCTGATATCAACGCACGTGATTACCAGGGGCATTCGGTCCTTGATTACGCGAAGAACGCGAAGAAGACATACATCGTCAACCTCCTCAAGGACAAGGGCGCTGTGTGATTCCTGCCTGATTGCAGTGCAGAGGGCTATCGGAGAAGGTCTTCGATAGCCTTTTTTATTGCCTTGCCACCTTGCATGAATTGCGTATTATCAATCCGGTGGAGAGGATTATGTCAGACTTGAGCATGTAGGGCGAGGCGATCGCGGAGGAGAGCTGGAGCATGGCATTCTTGCCCATCTCCTCGAATGGCTGCCTTATTGTCGTAAGGTTGAGCAGTGAGGAGATCAGGATGTCATCGAAGCCTATGAGGGAGACATCATCAGGTATCCTCACCCCTTTCTCCGTCAGTGCCTGATATGCCCCGCACATCATCAGGTCGTTGGAGGAGCAGACTGCCGTATATGTGAACAGGCCTGAGGAAAGGAGCTTCTTAACTGTTTCATATGCCATCGTCTTGCTGTAGTCGCAGCATATCTCCTTTATGCCGGATACCTCGATGCGGGAATCCTCTATGGCAGAGCTGAAGCCCCTGAGCCTGTCCTTCTCCGTGGAGAGGTCCTCGGGTCCTGTGAGATAGAGTATCCTCGTGTGCCCGAGCGACGTGATGTACTTTGCAGCCTGGTACATGCCGTCGAAATTGTCCGATGACACGGTGTTTATGTTCTCCATATCGGCAGGTACGCGGTCCAGGAATACTATCGGAAGCTCCTTGTTCCTCACTATGTCGCGCAGCATCGGGCTTGTCTTGCCTGAATGGATGAGGATTATCCCTGCGACGTTTATATCGAGGAGATCCTTCAGTATCTTCTCCTCGATTGATGTGTTCCCTTCTGAATTGTAGATCATCAGGGTGTATCCCTGTGCCCTGGAGACGCTCTCTATTCCCTTCAGCAGCATGGGGAAGAACGGGTTCTCGATATCCGGGATCACGAAAGCGATCATATTGGAATGGCTCCTGAGCATCGTCTTCCTGTGCGATTCCAGGGCATTCTCTATCTTCTTCCTTGTCTTATCGCGTATGGATGCAGGGTCGGAAAGGTATCTTGATACGGTCGCGATAGAGACACCGGAGAGGCTGGCTATTTCCTTCTGCGTAAGCTGCTGCATGCTTGACCCCAATTATCTTAGCTAGAAATATATGGCATAAAGCCCCATACGTCTATATATATATTGAAAACCAAATACGGCAAATTGCAATAATTGAAAATAAAATTTTTCAGTTTTGTTTCAATTATGCCTGTTTTTATGAATTTAATTTCTTATAAAATAAAATTATAAATGCTGTTAATAAACTGAAAATATATTGAAAAACTTTTCCTTGACAAATTGTTGGGCTAGGGTACTCTGGAATTACAGAGCTGGAAAAGGAGGCCTGATGAAGAAGATCCTGGTAGTTGGAAGCTCCAACATAGATATAGTAGTGGGCACTAAGAACCTTCCTGCCCCCGGAGAGACGGTGCATGGCCTTTCCGTGGATAAGAAACCGGGAGGGAAGGGTGCGAATCAGGCCGTGGCAGCCGGAAAGCTCGGCGGCGATGTCACATTCCTTTCAGCGATCGGGTGCGAGGATGATTCCGCGATCCTTCTTGACATGTTCCGCCTTTCCGGGCTGCATGCGGATCAGATCCTCCGGACGGATACGCAGACCGGAACGGCATATATCCTCGTCGACGGAAAGGGACGCAATTCCATAGTAGCGGTTCCCGGGGCCAATGATGACTGCACTGTCGGTTATCTCGAGAGCCGGAAGGAAGCATTCGAGGAGGCGGATATAATCCTCCTTTCCCTCGAGATCCCGCAGGAGAGCGTCGAATATGCGATAAGGCTCGGTGCCCAGCTTGGCAAGTGCATCATACTCAACCCGGCACCTGCTCCTGATTCATTCGACGAAACGCTCTATCCATGCCTTGAGTACATCACCCCCAATGAGACGGAGCTCGGGAAGATGAGCGGCATGGGCGTGTCATCCGACGAAGAGATAGTGAAGGCTGCAAAGACCCTTCTCCGCAAGGGCGTACGCAATGTGCTCGTGACGCTCGGCGGAAGGGGCGCGATGCTCGTGAACGCCTCCTGCCATAAGCTCTTCACTCCTCCGGATATCGCGGTTGTGGATACGACTGCCGCCGGCGATACATTCAACGGTGCCGTCTGCGTATATCTGGCAGAGGGCAGGAGCATAGAGGATGCGATAGTCTTCGCGAACAATGCGTCGACGATCTCGGTCTCGAGGAAAGGCGCCCAGACATCGATTCCGTTCAGGAAGGAAGTGGATGAGTTCATGGCAGAAGGAGGAGCACTTTGAAGAAGCAGGGAATCCTTAACTACAGGATAGAGGAGTTCATCGCGAGGATAGGGCATACGCAGACCATGGTCATCTGCGATCCGGGGCTTCCCATACCGCCGGAGTGCGAGGTCATCGATATCTCCCTCCTTCCGGGACAGCCGTCTTTCATCTCCGTCCTCCGCGCTGTTGCCGATGAGATGAAGATCGAATCGTTCGTATATGCATCAGAGATAGAGAAGGTGAACCAGGAGGTATTCTCCCAGATGAAGGAGATCCTCAGCGGCCTTCCTTCATCCTCTGTTCCCCATGAGGAATTCAAGAGGATTACCCATGATGCTCTGGTTTTCATAAGGACAGGTGAGTGCTCCTCGTATGCCAACGTGATACTGGTGGCTGGAGTGACATTCTGATAAGGAGGAAATCAATGGAAGGGACAATGCTTGCAGGAGTATTCGAGAGAAGGGGCAGCTTCGTGCTCAAGGAAGTGCCCATACCGCAGATCCAGCAGCCTGATGAGGTCATCCTCAAGGTGGAGGCAGTCAGCATCTGCGGGACGGATGTCCATATAACGGCGGATCCGCCAGGATACATCGCGACAGATGGCACTATCCTCGGACACGAGATATGCGGAACGATCGTGGAGAAGGGAAGCGCTGTTCATCATCTGGATATCGGCGACCGCGTAGTCGTCAATCCGAACTATTACTGCGGCAACTGCGAGTACTGCAGGAAGAACCTTCCGAACCAGTGCACGCACATTGAAGCCCTCGGAATCGATTATGATGGGGCATTCGCCAAGTACGTGCGCATACATTCGACCGTCGCCTACAGGATCTCGGAGAAGGTGAGCGTCGAGGTCGCCTCCTGCGCAGAGCCGCTAGCCTGTGCCGTCAATGGCCTGAACAAGGTCGATATCAAGCCGGGAGAGAGCGCTGTGATAATCGGATCGGGGCCGATCGGGCTCATGATCGCCCAGCTGCTGAAGGCTTCCGGGATCTCCAGGATGTTCATCCTCGAGACCTCCCCATGGAGGAATGAGTTCGCGAAGAACCTCAGGCTCGGTACCGTTCTCAATCCGATGGAGGATAAGGTCCATGATATCGTCTACGAGGCTACCGGAATCGGTGCTGACTATGTATTCGATGTCACAGGATCGCAGCTTGCTACGTCAATCGATCTTGTACGCAAGGATGGTACCATCGTTCTCTTCGGCGTGAACAAGAAGGCTTCCGCGGAGATCAAGCAGTGCGAGATAACGACGAAGGAGATCCGCGTTCTCGGCACATGGCTTGCGAATGCCACGTTCCCTGCCGCTGTCAGGATCCTCGAGGATGGCTGCATCGATGTCGGTGCGCTGATCACTGATGTCATTCCGCTGGAAAGGATCGAGGAAGGGCTGGACAAGCTCAGGAAGGGCCAGGCCGTCAAGGTCATAGTCAAGCCGTAAGGAGGGGGAATATGAAGAAGGTACGTATAGGAGTCATAGGCTGCGGAGCGATTGCGCAGATCGAGCATCTTCCCTATCTGAGGGAACTTGACCAGTTCGAGCTCCATTCGCTCTGCGATCTCTCGCGCAGCGTCGTTGATGCACTGGGCGAGAAGTATGGCGTACCGGAGTCCGGGCGCTATACGGATATGGAGAAGATGGTCCAGGATCCGGATCTCGATGCAGTGATAATCTGCACCAAGGACCATTATGAGCCGGGTATGTGCGCAGCGCGCGCCGGCAAGCATATGCTTATCGAGAAGCCTCTTGCATACAACGTCAAGCAGGCAGAGGAGATCGTGAAGGAAGCCAAGGCCCATGGCGCCATAGTCCTCGTTGGCTATATGAAGTGCTATGATCCGGCATATGGCTACTTCCAGAAGACCGCGAAGGAAATGGAGGGCATCAGCCTGATACGCGTCCATGACTTCGGAGGTTCCTTCGACTCCAATAACCTGATCTTCAATATCATCAGGGGAAACGATATCCCCGCCGATGTCATAGAGAAGGGCAAGGCGGATATCGATAAGGCTATTGCCGACCAGCTCGGCCCTGAGAGGGCTCATCTGGGACCTGCCTACAGCCTGATGCTCGGGCTCTCCACGCATGATACCATCCTGATGCGCCATGCATTCGGAGATCCGGAAGTCCTGTACTGCGATGTATTCCAGGGCACATACATAGTATCCGTGCTGCAGTATGGCGAAGCCAGATGCCTTTTCGAGTCGGGCCTTGCGATGGACAGGCGCGACTGGGATGAGAAGCTCAGCGTCTATTCCCCGAAGAAGAACATGACCCTCTCATTCCCCTGGCCGTATCTGAAGAACCATCCTACGAAGGTCATCATCAATGAGAACGAGCCTGATTCGATGGTCAATGCCGACAAGGAGATCATGGCCGGATTCGATGAGTCCTACAGGAATGAGCTCCTGCACTTCTATGACTGCATTGCCAATGGAGCGGCTCCGATCACGAACGGAGAGGATGCAATCAAGGATATAAGGCTTGCGCATTCGATGATGATGGCTGTGAAGCTCTGAGAAGAAGGTGGATATGACGCAGACAGCAGCAATGGTCGTATTGATCATAACGACGATCCTTTGGGGAAGCTGGTACCAGTTCGGCAAGAAGCTCCGCGGATGGCCCGTTGCAGCCTTCATGCTGTGGCTCTACTTCTTCTCCGCCATCGTCGTATGGATCGGTGTCCTGATAATCAAGCCGTTCTTCATAACGGAGCCGTTGGGGCAGATCATCGCATCGAATCCCGGCCGCTGCGCTGTCGCTCTTTTCTGCGGCGCTGTCTTCTCCGTCGGCGTGCAGCTGAACGTCACGGTCGTGAAGAATGTGGGCGTTGTCGTCTCCACGTCGATCATGGCCACCACCGGCGTTCTGATGGGAACCCTCATCTCAGCCCTCATCGGCGGAATCAGGGAAGGGCAGTCCCTGGAGAAGATCCTCGCAGGAGCCGTTCTCCTTATCCTCAGCACGATAATCTGCCAGTTCGCGACCATATCCCGGAATAAGGACCATGGTCTTGTGAAAGGCGGGAAGTCATATGCGGAGGAAGCAAGCAAGCGGCATCGCAATACAGCGCTGCTGCTGTTCAGCACCATCTGCCTTACGCCAAACTACCCGTTCGCGCAGTCGCTTCTCGTGAAGACGGACCTCAGGCCGGAGGGAATCCCTGCACTGCTGTGCATCGCGCTGCTCGCAACGGGATCCTTCCTCGGCACCCTGGTCTTCTCCGGCGTGCAGCTGTCGATGCGGGGAGAGTGGAGGGAGGCATTCGATATCCGCAGGCGCAAGGACTGCATCCTGATGAGCTTCATAAGCGCTGTCTGCCATTATGGCGGGAATCTGGGGTATGCGGTATCAGCACCGGTACTCAGCTATGCGATTGCCTGGCCGCTGAGCACGACATACAACCTGTGGCAGTACCTCTGGGGGCTTGTGCTCGGTGAATTCAGCAGGACTTCAAGGAGGACGAAGCTCCTGCTGACGCTGGGTATACTGCTGGCTGCAGCCGCAATACTGATCATCAAATAAGACACATAAAAACAAAAGGAGAGAAGTATGACGAAACGATGGATAGCATTTGCACTTATTCTCGTCGTTGCCATGTCTGTTTTCGCAGGAGGCGGAAAGGAGACTCCTGCCCAGAGCTCTGAGGCTTCCGGAAAGCGTGTCCTTACGATCGCAGGGCATACCAGGATGTATCCCGGCGAAGAGGAGGTCTGGGATGCGATGGCAAAGGCATTCATGGAGGAGAATCCTGATGTCCAGGTCGTGATCAAATGGCAGGGGACTATCGAGGATACCGCACAGAACCTCCAGGCAGCCAAGCTCGCCGGAGAGACGATCGATCTCTATTCCTGCGGCACCCGCGTAATCAGGAACTCGCTTGCACCGGCTGGCATCGTCACGGATATGACAGAGCTCATCAAGCCTTATGAGGACAGGTTCGCTCCAGGAATGCTCGAGGGCTGCATGGTAGGCGGCAGGGTATGGGCATTCCCGATCGGAAGCGGCGGCTCTACGACGTTCTACTACAACAAGCAGATGTTCGAGGATCTCGGACTCAGCGTTCCTACTACATATGATGAGCTTGTGGAAATCTGCAATACGATCAGGTCCGAGCTCGGGATCACCCCGATCCTCCAGCAGGGAACGCTCGCGATCTACTGGCCGATGTGGTACTTCGAGACATATGAGCAGGCCACAGGCAACAAGTCCGTGGAGAACGTCTACGAGTTCCTCGCCGGCGAGCGCCAGTTCACAGGACCGGAGGAGGTCGAGGCATTCAATCTCATCAAGAGGTTCTTCGATGATGGCCTCATCGATTCCGACAGCCTCAATACCAATGCTGACGGAATGAGGGCAGCATTCTCGCAGGGCAAGTCGGCTATGTTCTTCGGCGGTACCTGGGAGTACACGAACATCATGCAGGTCGTCGGTGATTCCTTCGAGGTCGGAGTATTCGAGTTCCCGATCATGGTTCCTGGCTCGCAGTCACGCCATGGCACAGGCAGCGGCGGCGGCTGGTTCATCCCTTCGTTCTGCAATCCTGAGAACTTCGACATCATCATGAAGTTCGTCGAGTTCATGACAAGGCCGGAATGGGCTGGGCAGGTCATCGAGACATGTGCTCCTATCATTCCTTCGGTTGTCGGTGTCTCCGCTGGCGACAGTGAGTTCATCACGACCATCAACGAGAACCATGCGAAGCATTCCATCGCATATCTCGACTGGATCTGGCCGGCAGAGGTCAATGACGTAGTGGCCCGCAATATCCCGGCAGTGGGAACAGGATACATGACTGCAGAGCAGGCATGCGCCGAGATACAGAGCACATACGACAGGGTTGTCGATTACGGCTATGACTATGACTGGTGGGAAAGCTGGTCAGAGGCACAGTGGGAAGAGGTGACCCCGGAATTCATCCCTGAAAGCTACGCTGACTGAGGGATAAGAGGTCAGGAGAGACTGGTATAGGGCCAGAAAGAGAAGGATTGATTATGGATATTGCAGTTTCGAAGAAGTTGGATAAGGTTTTCCCATACCTGATGCTATTGCCGGCTATAGTGCTGTTCATCATGTTTGTGATAAGTCCGTTCTTCTATGGTTTCTATACCAGCCTGTTCAGATGGGATGGCCTTTCGGAGATGAAGTGGCTCGGATTCACGAACTACAAGCATGTATTCGCCGATCCGCAGTTCTGGAATGCCATCAAGAACACGTTTGTCTATGCAATCGTGATAACCGTCTTCAAGAACGGTATCGGACTCGCGCTTGCCCTTATGCTCATAAGCCGCAAGCACGGGACGACGTTCTGCCGCACGGCACTCTACATGCCTGTCACGTTCTCATATGTCGTAATAGGCGTACTGTGGATATGGGTCTACAACCCTACATTCGGAATACTGGATGGAGTGCTGGACCTCCTTGGGCTTGAATCCCTCAGCCAGGGATGGCTCAGCGATCCGGATATCGCGCTCTACTCCGTGGCAGCCGTGGATATCTGGAAATGGATCGGCTTCCATCTGGTGCTCTACTATACAGGTCTCCAGGCTATTCCTGAGACATATTACGAAGCTGCCGATATAGATGGCGCCAACTGGTTCCAGAAGTTCTGGCACATAACCATACCGCAGCTGAACAGCGTTATCGTGATGAACGTCCTCCTCGCGATCACCGGAGCGTTCGTCAATAACTACAACCTCGTCAACGTCATGACACAGGGCGGTCCGTTCGGATCCACGGAGGTGTCGCTGACATACATCGTCAGGACAGCATTCTCCTACAGGAACCTCGGCCAGGCGAATGCCATGTCCATGGTGCTCTTCGCGATGGTCTTCGTGATCGGATTCGCGCAGTTCAAGGTCATGACGAGAGAAGAGAATACGACAGACTGAGGAGGAAAAGGATGAAAAGCAGGCATTCAGCAAGGAGCGCGATATCTACGATTCTGATCTGGGCAGTCCTTATCTTCTTCCTGGTGATAACGATCTACCCTGTCATATGGATGATCTTCGGATCCCTGAAGGATACGAGCACATTCTACCTGAACATATGGGGATTCCCGAAGGAGCCCGTATGGCATAACTACATAGGCGCATGGGAGTATGGTGATTTAGGAACGACGTACATCAATACGATAATCGTGACCGGCGTGTTCCTCCTGATACTCCTTCCCGTCAACTGCTGCGCGGCATACACGATCGCGAGGATGGACTTCAGGTTCAAGAAGGCGATCTACACCTTCCTCCTGATCGGGCTCATGATCCCCGGCGGAGTCCTGGGCATGCCCACGTACTCCGTAGCGCTCAAGCTCGGGCTCGTGAACAATCTACTGGGTCTTTCCCTCGTCCTTGCAGGACAGGCGATAAGCTTCGGCGTGTTCCTCCTCAGGGCATTCTTCGTATCGCTGCCGAAGAGCCTCGAGGAAGCCGCGATGATAGATGGATGCAACAGGTTCTCCGCATTCGCCCGGATCATCCTTCCGCTCATAAAGCCGGCAATCATGATCCAGGTCGTATTCAGCGGCCTCAATACCTGGAATGAGTACTTCCTGTCCAACCTGATGCTCAGGACGGACAATCTGAAGACGCTTCCGCTTGGAATCATAAAGTTCATAGGAGAGTACAGCACGGATTATCCGCAGATGTTCGCAGCCCTCACGATTTCGACGCTGCCGATGATCATAGTCTACATACTTGCACAGAAACAGTTCATAACCGGTCTTACGGCTGGAGCGACAAAGGGATAATAAAAGGAGGAAATAGCATGCAGGTCGGATATACTGTATGGACGTGGCTCAGCGATGAGCATGACAATTGGGCGCGCGTGGCGAATCCGAAGCTTGCTTTCGAGCAGGCTCTGAGGGAGGTTTCCCATCTCGGATTCAGGAACATCGAGAACTTCAACTGGTTCGCTGATTACTACATCGATGATCCGGAGGGCTTCAAGAGCCTCATGGATAAGTACGGCTGCAGGTTCGTGAACCTCTACCATTACCTCACCCCGGACTGGGAATCCGACAAGAAGAAGGGACTTGAGTATGCCGAGTTCGCACAGAAGGTCGGAGCCAAGTACATGAACCTGCAGATGCAGACATGGAAGGACCAGCCCTACAACCGCCCGACGAATCCGGAAGCAATCGCGACATATGCGGAGAAGGCCAACTGCATCGGCAAGATCGCCGCGGATCATGGGCTTACGGTGTGCGTGCACCCGCATGCGAATACACCTGTATTCACGGAGGAGCAGATCGGGCTCTTCGTGGAGAAGTCGGATCCGAAGTACGTGAGCCTCTGCCTTGATACGGCCCACATCTATCTCTCCGGCTCGGATCCTCTCACGGTATTCAAGAAGTACTATGACAGGCTTGCATATGTGCATCTCAAGGACATCGATCCCGACCCGAACCTCAATCCGGAATGGCCGATGAAGAGGTTCAGGGCCCTCGGACAGGGCTGCATCGACTTCTCAGGCATCTACAAGTTCCTCCAGAGCAAGGACTTCCAGGGAATCATCTGCGTTGAGCTCGATTACCAGAAGGTCTGCCATTATGAGTCTGCGCAGTACAGCAGGAACTATCTGCACGATGTGCTTGGGGTGATGTGAGAGCATGGGAATGAAATTCGGATACACTGTGTGGACATGGCTCAGCGATGAGCATAACAGGTTCAGGCATGCCGAAGATCCGAAATCAGCTTTCGAGCAGGCGCTGCGCGAGATCTCGTACCTCGGCTATGAGACGGTGGAGAACTTCAACTGGTTCGCCGACTGCTATCTTGATGAGCCTGAGGCGCTTGTGGATCTCTGCGCGCGCTATGGCATGAAGTTCGTGAATCTCTATCACTACCTGACTGCGGATTATGAGGATGACCGCGAGAAGGCGAAGGTCTACTCCGATTTCGCCAGGAAGATAGGCGCTCCGTATATGAACCTGCAGATCAACGGCTGGAAGACCCAGCCGTTCGAGAGGCCGACAGACCGCGAGGCAATCGCCCTTGCAGCGAAGAAGGCCACCGAGATCGCGGGAATCGCTGCGGACAACGGAGTCACCCTCTGCGTCCATCCGCATGCGAATACGCCTGTATTCACGGAGGAGCAGATCGCGATATTCGCTGATATGACCGATCCTGCGAAGGTGAAGTTCTGCCTTGATACCGCTCATATCAGGCTGTCCGGCGGAGATCCGCTGAGAGTGTTCAGGGACCACTATGACAGGCTTGCATATGTCCATTTCAAGGATGTGGATATGGATCCGTCGCTCACTCCGGATAAGCCGATGAAGAGATTCAGGGCTCTCGGGCAGGGTGAGATCGGGTTCGGAAGCATATACCATTTCCTCCAGGAAAAGGGATATGACGGGATTGTCTGCGTTGAGCTCGATTACCAGAAGGTATGCAATTTCGAGTCCGCGGAGTACAGCATGAAGTACATAAGGAATGTTTTAGGAGCGTGAATATGGAAATAGCTTATACGGTATGGCCCTATATGAAGTCGGCCTTCACAGCTACGGAATCCTCAGAGGAGGAGAGGGGCAAGTTCGAGCAGGGAGTCAGGGAAGTCGCTGATATCGGATTCAGGAACATCGAGAACTTCAACTTCACGGTTATCCAGTTCGAGGACTATCCGGAGGAATTCGAGCGCATAATGCGTGAGAACGGGACAAAGCTTGTCAATATCTACCATTGCCTTACTGGCGATTTCGAGAAGGATTACGCACTGGCTGTACGCTGCTGCGATTTCCTCAACAGGCATGGAGCGCATCTCATGAACCTCGAGGTCTCCAGACGCAATGGCCGCGAGGCGACGCCTGTGGCAATGCAGGAGGTATGCGACCAGGTGAACAAGATCGCGGATCTCTGTGTCGAGAAGGGCATAACGCTCTGCCTCCATCCCCATTACTGGACATTCTGCGAGACGGCTGACCAGATTGCATTCTTCGCGGAGCACACCGATCCTGCGAAGGTGAAGTTCTGCATCGATACATGTCATTGCGTGCTCGGGAAGATGAATCCGTGCGAGACCGTGGAGAAGTATGTCGACAGGATCGCATGCATGCATCTGAAGGATATCAGCTCGGATGAGAACGAGCATCCTGAATTCCCGATCAAGCGCTGCCGCGCTCTCGGCGAAGGCATCGTCGATTTCAGGAAGGTGCATGAGATCCTCAAGGACCACGGCTATGACGGGATACTCTGCGTAGAGGTCGACTGGCCGCGTCTGTGCAACTTCGATACAGCGCAGATCTCATACAGATATCTGCACGATGTGCTGCGCCTCCGCTGAAGCCACGAGGCCGGTTTACCGGAACAGGTCCTCCTTGTTTTCAGCATCATGATACCGGATCATCAGCTGTCATCCCGGCTGATGATCCTTTTTCTGCGTAATGGGATCCCTATGCCTTGCCTTCCCCTGCTGCGCCATGGGATCCTGTGCTCATCCTATGCACTGGTGCATTCCTGCTCCGGAAAGCGATGCGGTAAAAAGGAAGAGGCTGCTGCAGCCTAAGCCCAGCAGCCTCCATGCAGCTTCCGCTTCCTATGCGTGCGGCTCCTTGGTATCTCAGAGATCCTTCTCTACGATGGCTGCATCTATTTCCGCCATCTCGCGTGCGATCTCCGCCTTGATCTCCTCAGCCAGATCGGAGATGAGGAAGCTCTTCTCCTCTCCGGTGCTCCTGAGCTTGACCTCGACCTTCCCTTCCTTGAGGCTCCTGTTGCCGAGCGTTATGCGGATGGGAGCTCCGATGAGGTCCGCATCCGCGAACTTCACGCCTGCTGTCTCCTTCCTGTCGTCATAGAGCACCTCGATCCCGCTTGATTCGAGGCTGCTGTATATCTCCTCAGCGATAGCCGTGTCCTTCACCAGCGATACGAAATGCACCTGATACGGCGCCACGGAGATCGGGAGCCTGAGTCCGCCTTCGTCATTGTATTCCTCTGCAAGGCATGCAAGGAGCCTCCCCACACCTATGCCGTAGGAACCCATGATGATCGGCTTCTGCTTTCCTTCCTCATCCTGGTATGTCGCGTTCATCGCCTCTGAGTACCTTGTCCCGAGCTGGAAGATGTTCCCGATCTCAACGCCCTTCGAAGCCTTCAGCGGCTTGCCGCAGTGCGGGCAGAGAGCGCCTTCGCGGGCCGATGCGATATCTGCAACGGTTCCCTGGTAGTCGCGGCCGAAGTTCGTGTTGAGGAGGTGGTATCCTGCCTCATTTGCCCCTGCCACGAGGTTGTTCGATTCCGCTACCGTATCGTCGACGATGCAGATGAAGTCACCTGTAGCCCCGATAGGGGAGGCGAATCCGGGCACCATCCCATGCTCCTCGATCTCCTCCGGCCTTGCAGGGCGGAGCGAGTTCGCCCTGACTGCATTGGAAAGCTTCGATTCCTCGACCTCCAGATCCCCTCTGACCAGCGCAACGATGAGCTTGTCCTCCTCCTCGCCGTTCCTGTCGTTGATGAAGGAGCCGACCATGAATACGCACTTCGCGGTCTTCCTGGCATCTATCTTCAGGTACTCGGCCAGGGCCTCGATCGTCTTCGCCTCAGGCGTAGCCACCTTCTCGATACCCTTCATCTCCTCCTTGAAGTATTCCTTGCGGAACTTCGCTATCTGCCTGTTCGCCGTGTAGCCGCATTCAGGGCAGAGGATGATGGTATCCTCGCCGACGGGGGAGAGATACATGTACTCGTGGGAGATCTTCCCTCCCATCATCCCGGAATCAGCAGCGACGGCAACGCACGGAAGCGCGCAGCGCGAGTAGATGCGGAAGTATGCCTTGTAGTGATCCGCATACTGCTTCTGCAGTCCCTCATAGTCCTTGTCGAAGGAATATGAATCGAGCATCGTGAATTCCCTTACCCTTATCAGTCCTGCTCTCGGGCGGGGATCATCACGCCATTTCGTCTGTATGTGGTATACAAGGAGGGGAAGGCGCTTGTAGGAATCTATCATATTGCGGGCCAGGTCCGTCACAGCTTCCTCGTGCGTCATCGCAAGCACCATATCGCGGTTATTGCGGTCCTTGAACCGTCCCATCTCCTTGTCGATGGAGTAGAACCTGCCCGTCTCCTTCCAGATATCAGCAGGATTGACGACAGGCATCATGAGCTCCTCTGCTCCTATCCTGTCCATCTCCTCCCTGATGATGCCCTCTATCTTCACAGTCGCCCTGTATCCGAGGGGAAGCAGCGAGAAGATCCCGGCTCCCATCTGCCTGATATATCCTGCTCTGAGCAGATACTCATACCCTTTGGTATCAGCACCGTTGGGCGCTTCCCTGAGGGTCCTCGAAAACATTCTGGACATTCTCATAATCTTGTCTCCTCAACAGCATGGATTATAGTGAAAAGCGGAGGATGTGTGCTACTACCGTGCAGAGGCGTGGAAGCATGCCCTGATGCTTCCGGATTCATGAATCCCTTCTGAAAGCCTCAGCATCCCCGCTGCTCCGTATATGATTGGCAGGAATGCCCCTGATAGCGCTTCCGATTGATATACAAAAAAAGATTAAATCCTAGATTGAAAGCGGAACAATGTACCTGGTCTTACACTTTTTCCAAGATGGAGGTACGTACCTATGGAAGTCAATCGTGGTGTATGGCCCGTGATGATCACTCCCTTTACGGAAGATAACAGGATCGATTACAGCGGTGTAGAACGTATCATCGAGTGGTATGACCGCAATGGCGTCACCGGCATATTCGCGGTATGCCAGTCAAGCGAGATGTTCTTCCTTGACCGCAGCGAAAGGCATGAGCTGGCGAAATTCGTCATAGACCATGCACCGAAGCATATCCAGGTTGTCGTTTCCGGGCATGTGGAGCCGGATCCGGAGGAGCAGGTCAGGGAAGCGAACACCATCCTTGAGCTTGGAGCGGATGCGTATGTCTTCATAACGAATCAGCTTGCAAGGCAGGATGAAGGCGATGATACTGCCAGGAAGAGCGTTGAGTATCTTCTGAGGAATGTCCCATCGGGTTCCCTTGGGCTTTATGAATGCCCATATCCATACAAGAGGATCCTTTCCCCCTCCTTCCTTGAATGGTGCGCCGATACCGGTCGCTTCGCATTCCTGAAGGATACATGCTGCGATCTGGGGCAGATCCAGGCAAAGCTCGAAGCGACGAAGGGAAGCAATCTCAGCATATTCAATGCGAATGCAGCTACGCTCCTCGGCAGCCTGCGTATGGGATGCGCTGGGTATAGCGGGGTGATGGCGAATTTCCATCCTGATCTCTATGTGTGGCTCTGCACCCATTTCATGGATGAGCCCCAGAGGGCGGAAACCATGCAGGATTTCTGCGGTGCATCTTCGATGGTCGAATGCCAGATATATCCTGTCAATGCAAAGTACCACATGGCGCTATGCGGTATACCGATAACAATGGCCAGCCGCGTGAGATCCGCTTCGGAGATGACAAGCAGCAGGAAGCTTGAGATAGATCAGTTCAAGGCAATCACGGATCATTTCAGGTCAGGATTCCTAGGGCAGTGCAGATAAGGAGGGAGGCAGCATATGGCTTATGTTTCACGGATAGGACGCTCTCTCGAGAGATCCAAGATCAGGAAGATGAACGAGCTGTGCGAGAAATACGATAATGTTATTTCCTTCGCCATCGGGGAGCCGGATTTCCCTACGCCCCGCCATATCGTCGATGAGGCGATCAAAGCCCTTAATGAAGGAAAGACGAAATACGCTCCGAATGCAGGGATAAAGGAACTCCGGCAGGAAATAGCGAAGACCGTGAAGAGAACGCATGGCCTGGATTACGACTGGGAGACGGAGACGATCATAACGGCCTGCGGCATGGATACGCTCCGCATCGCATCGCTTGCATTGCTTGAGGCTGACGATGAGATGCTCATCCCCGATCCGACATGGGCCAATCATCCGAATCATCCTTTCATGGCTTCTGGCAGGCCTGTGCGTGTTCCCGTATATGAGAAGGATGGGTTCATGTATGATGTGGATGAGCTCGAGAAGCATATCACAGGCAAAACGAAGGTGCTTCTGCTCAATTCGCCATCGAATCCGACCGGAGGCGTGTGCACGGAGAAGCAGATGGCAGAGATCTGCAGCTTCTGCATAGATCACGATCTTTTCGTCGTATCCGATGAGGTCTATCAGCATATCATCTACGATGGGCTCAGGTTCTGCAGTCCCGCGATGATGCCGAAGATGAAGGAGCGCACGCTGATCTGCAATTCCTTCTCGAAGACCTATGCCATGACAGGATGGCGGCTTGGATATGCGGTAGGACCTGCGGACGTGATACGTGCAGTGGAGCTGATCAATGAGAATTCACTCGCCAGCGTGAATACCTTCGTACAGTATGCGGGAATAAGGGCTCTGGCGGATCCACAGGACTGCGTGCGCGAGATGTGCGCTCGGTTCCAGGCCCGCAGGGATATGGTCTACTCTGGCATCAACCAGATAGATGGATTGTCCTGCATCAAGCCGAAAGGGGCTTTCTATGCTTTCGTGAATATCAATGAGACAGGGCTCTCCTCGGAGGATTTCGCCCGCAGGCTCATCGAGGAGCAGCAGGTATGCGTTGTTCCCGGCAACGGCTTCGGCGAGGCGGGGGAAGGGTTCGTCAGGCTTTCCTATGCGACTTCCGAGGCCAATATACAGGAAGGGCTCCGGCGGATAGCGGCATTCATGGAAAACCTGCATACGCAGTCATAAGGAGAGAAGATGCCCGGCAGCATGCATGGAGAAGCGATTCGATATCTGAAGGATCTCATCGCCCTGGAGACCGTCAACCCTCCAGGCAATGAGCTGATGGCTGCAGAGTACATCGCTGCGGAGATGGAAGCAGAAGGATTCTCCGTGGAGATCCAGGGCATTTCGGAGAACCGGGCGAACGTCATTGCCTGCTATGGCCCCGAAAGCGGGACGGAAGTCATATTCAATGGCCATCTCGATGTCGTTCCGGCTGGAGACAGCTGGACGGAGAAGCCTTTTGAGGCAACTGAGCGGGATGGGAGGATATACGGCCGCGGCGCACGCGATATGCAAGGCGGGATTGCGGCCATGATGGCTGCCGCAGCCGCCTTCAGGAAGGAGCATCGGGAGGCTTGGGGGAGATTGACCCTGGCTTTCGTGGCGGATGAGGAAGTCTGGGGCAGCGGAAGCTCCTGCTTCTGCAGCTCCCGCCGTGCAGATGGCAACCGGTACGTGCTGATAGGGGAGCCGACTGGATGCCGCGTAGGGATAGGCCATCTGGGAGTTGCCAGGTATAAGGTCACCATCACAGGAGCCCAGTGCCATGCCTCTGTACCGGAGAAGGGGATAAATGCCCTTGCAGAGGCGGCCAGCTTCATCATGGCCATACGGGAATATGAGGAATCAAGATTCACGGCATGCAGGGGAAAAGGCCCCCGGTGGACGGTTTCCCCGACAATGCTGGAGGCGGGAGACAAGATAAACATCATACCGGGAACCGCTGCGCTGTTCCTGGATTGCCGCATCGGCGATGGCATTGCGGCGGAAACGCTTAAGGCGGAGCTTGAGGAACTGTTCCGGGAGAACAGGCTGCATGATGGGGCAGGGTGCCGCATTGATATCATCCAGCATTCACTCCCGGGCAATACCCCTGATGATAGCCCGATATTCGGATATATCGGGAAGGCTGCGGTATCCCCTGCGCAGGAGGAGCGCTGCTTCATCAACGGCAGCACCGATATGCCGATCTTCCTCAGGGCAGGATTCAGGAATACAGCGATCATAGGTCCCGGGAGCATGGATATGGCGCATAAGGCCGATGAGTATGTTCCGCTGGCGGAGCTGTATGGGATTACGGACTTCTACAAGCGATTTGCAGAGGCAATATTGACTTGAGAAAGGAATATATGTCGAGGTTCGACAAGGAGGTTTAGACATGAGGAAAGTGATTTGCCTGCTTCTGATCATCTGCATGGTCGTTCCGGTTTTCGCGGGAGGCTCTTCCGAATCCGGTTCTGCTGCGGCTTCGCCTGATAAGCCGTATGCCGGTACGCATCTTACCGTGCTGGGATTCAGCGCTACTGTCTGTACGGCAGTGCAGGACAAGCTTGATGAGTTCTATGACCAGACGGGTATAACCGTCGATTATGAGCAGCTATCCAACAATGAACTCAACAACAGGCTTGCCGTGACTATGGCTGCTGGCGGTTCGGATGTGGACGTGTTCTACTGCCAGCCTACCGTGAGCATCGGACAGTACACCGCCAATGGATGGGTGGAGCCGCTGGACGGATATCTCGATGAGGAAGTCGATATCGATGATTTCATGGACATCGCTGTCAATCAGGTATCCGTTGGCGGCAAGCTGTATGGCATTCCGGTCTTCAATGAGCATTATGTCCTTTATTACAACAAGGAGATGTTCGAGGAAGCCGGCATAGAGAAGGTGCCTACGACATATGATGAGCTTCTTGAGACAGCTGCGCTTCTCACGGATGCCTCGAAGAATGTCTACGGCATAACGATGCGCGGTGATGGCTATGGTTCTGTCCCCACATGGATCTCGGTAGCGCGCTCCTATGGAGCTGACTATTTCGATGAGAATGGCAGCTGCACGCTGAACAGCCCTGAATCCATCGAATCGATCGAGATGTATAAGAGCCTGCTTGCCTACTGTCCTCCGGGATATCTCAGCAAGGGATGGGACGGTACCTCGAATGACTTTGCCCAGGGGCTGGCTGCGATGAGGATCGATTGCGATACGCAGTACGTATACGCGGTGAATCCGGATTCATCGGTAGTCTATGACAAGGTCGGATTCGCTCCGCTGCCGTATGGACCTGTCAAGGCAAGCAGCATCGAGTCCGGATGGGCAATGTGCATGTCCGCAGGAAGCCTCAGCAAGGGTGCTGCATGGGAATTCATAAAGTGGGCAACAGGGAAGGAGATGGACGTATATGCAGCTACGCAGGGCAATTTCAGCGCACGCGTATCCACATGGAGCGATCCCGCTGTCCTTGAGACCTATCCGGAGGATCTTGCTGCAGCTGTCCTGTCATCATCCGATCCTGCTGTCTCCGATGGCAATTCCCTTCCTGACATGATCCATGCCAGCGAGGCAAGGAATATCCTCGGGGAGGTCTTCACGCTTGCATGGCAGGGGAAGGAGTACCGTGCAGCTCTGGATGAAGCTACGGCGGAGATCCAGGAACTGTATAACGAGGATATGGGCCTTTGATTCATCCGCAATGGTCCGGATGGAGGTGGCAGGGGTTTCCCTGTCACCTTGCATATCCAAAGGAGGACAGACAATGAAGAAACCGCTTTCTTCCTCAGATAGGATCGCACAGTATCTGTTCATCGCGCCAATGGTGGCTTTCCTTCTCTTCATGGTTGCATATCCGATCTTCTACATCCTGCGCATAGGATTCTATGAATACAGCCTGTCGATAAGCCGTGATATGGATTGGGTAGGGCTTGAGAATTACAGCTATGCATTGACGGATAAAAGCTTCTGGATGGCTGGGTGGCGGACTCTTGTCTTCGCTTTCTGGGCTGTCCTGATAGAGACTTTCCTGGGAGTCGCCCTTGCCTTGTTCATAGGCAACAGGGATTTCCTCGGCAGGAATGTGGTCAAGACAGGATTCCTCATGCCGCTTGTCGCGACTCCTGTGGCTGTAGCCCTGACATGGAAGCTCCTCTATGACAATAACTTCGGGATAATAAACCATCTTCTCCGGAAGATAGGGCTGAGCTATCCGGCGGTCTCATCCGTCGATACCGTGCTGTCCGCATATATCATAATCGATATCTGGCAATGGACGCCCTTCGTGATGCTCATGGTCATCGCAGGTCTTTCCACATTGCCTGCAGAGTGCTATGAAGCCGCGATGATCGATGGAGCCAGCAGGTTCCAGATACTCCGCAGGGTGACGCTGCCTTTGCTCAGCCCGACCATAATGATGACACTGGCGCTGCGCATCGTGGATGCCCTGAAGGTCTTCGATGTCATATATGCGATAACAGGAGGCGGCCCCGGGACATCGGCAGAAACGATAAACATCTTCCTGTATAAAGAAGCATTCACCAATTTCCGTTTCGGAAGGGCCTCGGCTTATATCATCATCTTCTGTCTGCTGATCATGGTTGTTGTCTTCGGTTTCTCATGGCTGCAGAAGCGTGTGGAGGTGGATTATTGATGAAAGCAAGATCGACTATGGAATCCATATTCAGAGGGGCTGTGTATCGCATAGTCCTGCTGGCTGTGCTGTTTATCTTCATCTTCCCATTCATATACATGGTCCTCGGTGCATTCAAGAACACCGTGGATATCGTGAATCCGGAGAAGCTGTTCTCGTTCAAGCCCACGATGAGGAATTTCATCAGCCTGTTCGAGCGCTATAGGTTCGCAGGCCCCCTGAAGAACAGCCTGATCATCAGCGGATCCGCCACCCTGCTGTCCCTGATCGTCGGACTGCCGGCCTCCTATTCCATTGCATGCTACAGGATCAGGTCCCTGCAGAGCATCTCCCTGCTTGTCCGGGTGATCCCGACGATCGCATTCCTGGTGCCTGTCTATCTGATGTTCTCGAAGCTCGGCATGGTCGGCACGTACAGGGGTATCATACTTACCCATATGCTGATAGGCGTGCCATTCACGGTCTGGGTCATGATTCCCTATTTCCAGAATATCCCCAAGGAACTGAGGGAGTCTGCGCTGATTGATGGTGCATCACAGTACAAGGTGTTCGGGGAGATCATGATCCCCCTTTCAGTTCCCGCGATAATGACGGTCTCGGTTCTGACATTCATAAACTCATGGAACAACTTCATGTTCGGCATGATCCTCGGCAACGCAAGGACAAGGGTCCTGCCTACGCTGATCTTCAATTTCCTGTCGCATGCGGAGATAAACTATGCAGGCCTGATGGCAGGGGCTTCATTGGTGACGCTTCCTGTGATCATCATATCGATCTGCCTGCAGAAATACGTGGTGCAGGGGCTTACCGCCGGAGCGGTGAAGGGCTAGCGGAAAGAGAGGAAGAACGCCTTCCTCTCACTTTGGTTCCCCGTATATCTTCCGGAAATCGGAGGGATTGTATCCCACGAATTTCCTGAAGACGGAGCTGAAGTAATTGCTGGAAGAGAAATTCAGCTCATAGGCGATGCTTGTTATCGGCTCATCAGAGCCGGCAAGCTTCTCCTTCGCGTATTCCATTTTCCGGAATGCGACGAATTCCGCAGGAGGGATTCCGAAGGTTTCCTTGAAGAGCGTCTTGAATCTTGACGGGGAATAGCCTGAGATATCAGCCATATCCTGCAGCGAGATGCTCTCCCTGAAATTGGCATCGATATAATCGATTGTCTTCTGAAGGGCCGGCGTCATCCCGCTGGAGCTGTTTGAGGCAGCATGCTCCATCTCCGGCAGCCTGAAGAGGAAGCATGTCAGATACTGCACTCCGAGATATGGATCGGACGTGCTGCCGGTAAGGCTCTGGAAGCAGTCCTTCAGCATCTGCATGTCCATGTTCCTCATCTTCAGATGCCGGTCCCTGAGGCCTTTGAGCAGCCGGAAAAGCCTGTTCGAATATTCCCTGTTGAGCCCCAGGATATGGTCGCTGTCGCTGGTGTTTATCTGGAAGGAGTAGAATTCAACAGGGCATTGCGGGAGCGCTCCCGTGCTATGCTGCTCATTCGGGAATGTGAAGATCAGCTCATTCCCCATCGTCGTGTATTCCGAACTGCCTATCTTCGATATCCGCTTGCCTTTCACGATGCAGTGGAACTCGAAGATCCCTGCATGATAATGGGGAGGGACAGGGGCGATGGCACAGTCAAGATTCACGTGGGCGATATTGCCCAGCCCTTCTATGCCATGCTCGTTATGCGTAAGGCGCTTCCATGCCTTATCCCATCTGTATTCATCGAATAGCTCGTACATTTACCGATGTGTCCTCTGCATAGGCATATCCCTATGAGGATATGATACAGAATATATGCGTCATATTCGATATGCATCCGCGATATTCGCGATCCAGGCAGCAGTGATCGCTTCTCCTGCATGGACGCTCTTGCCTGGCAATGCTCCCGGATCCTTCCTCCGGGTGGTGCCTCCTTGGTATATATCCCCCGCATCCTGTGCTAGAGTTGTCTTATGGAAATCACGGAACTGAAGGCCTCGGTGGCCTCATTCATGAAGAGATGCTATGACCGTGCCCTCACTACGGCGACGGGCGGGAATATAAGCGTGAGATATGGAAGCAGGATGCTCATAACCCCTTCCGGGAAGGATAAGGCATCGCTTCATGCCGACGATATCGCGGAGGTGAGCCTGGATGATGGCAGGAACCTGACACCGACGCTGAGGCTCAGCATCGAGAGCGGCATGCATCGCGCCATCTACCTCAGCCGCCCTGATATCTCGGCTGTGGTGCACTGCCATCCGGTATTCTCATCGCTCTTCTCCGCCTCCGATGAGAGGATCGATACAGCCCTTATCGCCGAGAGCTGGTATCTGCTGGATGAAGTGGAATGCGTTCCATATGCACTGATGGGAACAGAGGATCTTGCCCGCCGTGTCTCTGCTGCGGCTTCCGGAGGGGGCAATGCATTCCTGCTTGAGAATCACGGTGCGCTTGCGCTTGGCAGCGATCTCCTCTCTGCCTTCGACAGGATGGAATGCCTGGAGCAGGCTGCGAAGCTCACGTATCTCTCACGTGGAGTGGGGACGGCAGGGCTCCCGCCAGAGGAAAAGGCGCGTATTTCGGCAATGCGTTAGGAGGAATGATGAAAGTACAGCTTCAGCTTGAGACGATACCTGTATGGGATGGTGTGAAGGAGGGGAGCGAATGCTTCATCTGCTCCCTCATGAAGAAAGCCGAGGAGGATGGCGTGAGGTATTATCTTTCCTCTGCCGTGATGACTCCCGAAGTGAGGGTGGAGACGAATACCCATGGCTTCTGCACCCATCATCTATCGATGCTCGCAGAGGCGGGGAAGCCCCAGCCGCTGGCGCTTGTGATGGATACATACTATGAGGAGAGCAGGAAGATCCTTGCACCCATCGCCGAGAGGATTGCATCCTCTCCGAATGCGAGGAAGGCGATGAAGCTCGTGCATGCATTCTTCGATGCAGCGGGAGAGAGGGAGAGGGGCTGCCTTATCTGCTCGAGGATGGAGGAGCGCCTTGTACGCTACTGCTATACAGTCGCCTCTCTCTGGCGGGATGACCAGGATTTCCGGGCAGCCCTCGAGGAATCGAAGGGTTTCTGCCTGCATCATGCCAGATCCCTTCTGGAGACTGCACCGGAGGCTCTCTCCGGGGATGACCTGGCAGAGTACGCCAGATTCATCATCTCCCTCACGATGAGGAATCTCGACAGGGTGCAGCATGATGACTGGTGGATGACGCAGAAGTACAAGAGCGAGAACCGCGACAAGCCATGGAGCGGCTGCGAGGACGCCCAGAAGAGGGCTGTCTACAAGCTGACAGGGGAAGGGAGGGTCATCGATCCTGTGAGGAAGTGAGCCTCTTCCTCCTCTTCCTGTGTATAGGCAGCCTCAGCTGTCCGTCATCTGCCTTGCCTTCATCGATGGTGCAGCGCCTCAGGACCTTCTCCTCTGATGTCTCCTTGCCGATGTGCAGGTATTCGATATAGCCTTTTCCTATCCTGTACACAAGCATCAGCGGCCGGTCGCTGAAGAGCGAGAATGCAAGGGTGAGCGACGGGCAGTATCTCTCATGGAAGGCGATTGCCTTCCTCTTCACATCCGCGTGGATGTATGACGGAGCCCAGAACAGGGCCAGTGCGCAGCCGTTTCCATCCCATATGGTTATGTCTGCGCCGTTGAGATCCACATCGATAGACATATCAGAGGGGAAGAAGGGGCGCAGCGACTCTGCGATCCTGTGCGAGATGGTGCTGTGCCTGTATCTCATCCCTTCCGGTATGGCAGGCATCGAGAGGAATCCCTCGATACCCATCCTGAAAGCGCTGAAGATCTCGAAGCGTTCCTCTGCCTCCCTCATATGAACTCTATCGTGACCTCCATCCGGCTCACAGCGCTGAGAGTATTGTATATGGAGCACTCTGATGCGGCACGCGCTGCAAGCATCCTGAATTCCTCCTCATCCTCCACGCCCCTGGCTGTTATCCCGAGGATCGTCCTCTCGAGCGTTGTGGGGATGGTGTCACGCTTGATGCCGCGGACTGCTATCGTCACCTCCTGCCAGCCGCCTTTCCTTCCGAAGCCTGCGAGCGTGGAGTAGAAGCATCCTGCGAGCGCCCCAAGCAGATACTCATACGGTCCTGTGGATGAGGTGAAGTCGAATTCATTCCCGAGCGCATTCTCGAAGAAGCGCCGTCCTGAAGTGAAATGAGCTGTGATCTGCCTTGCCTGTCCCATACAGTGAAGTATATCACTACCGGATGCTCCGTGATGCAGTATATGCGGTTGCGAATGCCCATGTGAGGCTGTAGCCCCCGCAATCGGCATCGACATCCACTATGTCGCCGGCCAGGAAGAGGCCCGGCATCATCCTCGATTCCATGGTTTCCGGGTCTATCTCATCTGTGCTGACACCCCCTGCAGTGGACATCGCGCCTGCGCTTGAGGCTGCTGCTGATGCAGGGAATGCCGATATCAGCTTCTCAGCCCGGCGTTCTTCCTCTCCGGAGAGATTCGCGATCCTCTTCTCTCCCATCTCCCCGAAGAGCGCTGCGGCAAGGCGCGGCGGGACAGGGGCTGCGTTCTTCAGCAGCATCCGCCCGTTCGTCCCGCGCAGCGCATGGATATCCATCTTCCCGAATGATACCGTGATGTCCTCGCGCCCAGAGAGGCAGTATGAGAAATCCTCGGCAGCCGGACCTGAGATGCCCCGTCGTGTTATGACAGCCTCTCCCGAGACGGATAGCCTCCCTTTCCTCAGCGTGACATAGGCATTCACCCCTTCGGCTGCAGCAAGCGGCGGGGACAGGATGAGAGGTGCCAGCGCCGGGCGCAGCTGCGTGATGGTATGCCCGGCGGATCGCGCTATGGCATATCCTGATCCGTCCGAGCCTGTCTGCGGGAATGCGTTTCCTCCTGCGGCCAGGATCGCATGCCTGGCATCGATGGCACCGGAGTCCGTATGGATACGCAGGAATCCATCAAGACGCCCTATTGAGACAGCTTTCCCTTCAATGATCTTCCCGCATCTTCCGAGGAGAGCCGTGCGGATGGAGGCGGCATCCCCGTTTGCCGGGAATATCCTTCCGTCCTCATCCGCTGGTTCGATCCCCATCGTCCTGAGATGCCCTATTATGTCCTCCGGTACATGCCTGTAGAGCACTTTCCGTATGAAGCTGCGGCTGCCATGGTAATGCACGAGCAGGTCAGGGACGGATCCCAGATGCGTATAGTTGCACCTTCCTCCGCCAGTAAGCAGCAGCTTCCGTCCGCATTCGCAGCCTCTTTCGAGGATCACGGCACCTGGAATGAGAGAAGCCGCATACAGACCTGCGGCTCCTCCTCCGATTATCAGTGTATCGATCACTCCTTATCGTCTCTTATGATGGAGAGATGGAGCTCCTCAAGCTGCTTCTCCTCGACATATGACGGGCTGTCGTCCATCGGCGAGAGCGCTGCCGTGTTCTTCGGGAATGCGATCACTTCCTTTATCGATGCCTCCTCTGCGATGATCATGCAGAGCCTGTCGATTCCCGGAGCGATGCCTCCATGCGGCGGCGGGCTGAAGCGGAACGCATCGAGAAGGAAGCCGAAGCGCTCCTTCGAGACTTCATCGGGGATATTGCAGATCCTGAATATCCTCTTCTGCAGCTCGACATCATGGATCCTTATCGATCCGGATGCAAGCTCATAGCCATTGAGCACGAGGTCATACAGATCACCCTTGACCGAACCCGGATCGGACTCGAGTGTCTCGAGGTACTCTGCCTGCGGCATCGAGAACATGTGATGCGCGGCCTCCCAATGCCCCTCATCCTCGTTGTACTCGAAGAGCGGGAAATCGATGATCCAGCAGAATTCGAATCCTGGCTTTATGAGGCCGAGGTCCGCTCCGAGGCGCGAGCGCACGGCCCCCATCGAAGTGCAGCACTTCTTCCAGTCCTTCTCCGCGATCAGGAGGATGACATCCCCGTCCTTGGCGCCTGTCGCCTCGAGCACCTTGCTTTCCATGCCTGCGAAGAACTTCGACACACCGCCGGAGACCGTTCCGTTCTCAGCCTTCATCCAGGCAAGCCCGTGCGCTCCGTATATCTTCGCGGCGCTCTCGAGCTCCGAGAGGTATTTCCTTGTATAATCGTGGCCTTCGGTCTTCGGGGCTACGATATACTTGACATAGCCGCCTTCCGCGAGCGTATCGGTGAATGCCTTGAAGGATGAGGCAGCGGCGAATGCAGAGGCATCCTTTATCTCGAGGCCGAACCTCAGGTCCGGCTTGTCGCAGCCGTATGTGTTCATCGCATCGTGGTAGGCGATGCGGCGGAAGTGCGCGGGAAGCTCCACGGAGAGCACCTTCCTGAATACGCTTCCGAAGAGATTCTCCATCAGCGAGAGCACATCATCGCGCTTTACGTAGCTCATCTCGATGTCGAGCTGGGTGAACTCAAGCTGCCTGTCTCCTCTCGGATCCTCATCGCGGTAGCATCTGGCGATCTGGAAGTACTTGTCGAATCCGGAGACCATGAGAAGCTGCTTGTAGAGCTGCGGGGACTGGGGCAGGGCGAAGAACTTGCCCGGATATATCCTCGACGGTACAAGGAAGTCCCTTGCTCCTTCCGGCGTGCTCCTTATGAGGGTAGGGGTCTCTATCTCAAGGAAGTCGGTGCCGTAGAAGTATTCCCTGATGGCCTTGACTATCTCATGGCGCATCCTGATCCTTCTCTGCATCCCGGAGCATCTGAGATCGAGATATCTGTACTTCAGCCTGAGATCCTCGCGGGCATTGTTCTCCTCATCGATCATGAACGGGAGGGTATCGCACTTCGAGAGTATCTCTATGCACTCGGCCTTCACCTCTATCTCACCGGTGGCCATATCGTGGTTCACCATCTCATCCGGACGGCGGCGGACTTTCCCACGCACGGCGATGCAGTACTCGAGCTTCAGCTCGGACGCTTTCCTCTGGAGCGCCTCATCAGCATCATCGTCGACGACTATCTGCGTCATTCCGTATCTGTCGCGCAGGTTCATGAAATGGAGTGCTCCGTGGTTCCTGTCCCTGTGGACCCAACCGTTCAGCACCACTGTCTTACCTTCATCAGCAGCTCTGAGCTCACCGCAGGTAACGGTGCGCTGCATGAATGCTTCTTCCATAGGATTCCTCCGGCTTTCCAAGAGGATATCATCTCAGGAGACAAAAGAAAAGCGAGCATGCGCTGTTTGTCCGTGGGGGGATCTGAGGTTTTCTGCGATCATGCTCGCTGATTGTAATATCGCAACAAAAAAGAAATTTGTAAATGGAGTTTGTGTGTAATATTGAAAATATTTTGGTATGTACTCCTGATATGTATTTGCAATGCCATCTAAAAAATCATTTTTATGTGCAATATTCTGAAAATGCGAGGGGACATACCTTGCATGAGCTGAAAAGAATCCCGCAGGGGAAACCTGCGGGGGAGTCTCATCGCCGCTGTGGAAGCTCCCGGACGACGAACCTGCTGTCCTGGAGGTATCTTATCGCTTCGAGCGCGGCCTTTGCGGCGCTTGTCGTCGTCGTATATGGGATGTGTGCCTTCACCGCTTCCGTCCTTATGTCATCATCGCTCTGCCGCGAGCGGAAACCCATCGGGGTGTTGATGATCAGGTCGGCCTTCCTCTGCCTGATGCAGTCCACGATATTAGGATGCCCATCCTGCGTCTTCAGCACCACATCCGCAAGGATTCCGGCATTGAAGAGGTCCCTTGCCGTGCCTTTCGTCGCCAGGATGTGGAAGCCCATCTCCTGAAGCGACCGTGCGATCGGCACGATCGTTTCCCTGTCCTTGCTGTTGACGCTTATTATCACGCGGCCAGAGACCGGAAGGCGGTTGTCTGCCGCAGCCTGGCTCTTGGCATAGGCCTCGCCGAATGTCCTGCCGTATCCGACGACCTCTCCGGTGCTCCTCATCTCCGGCCCCAGCGCTGGATCCACGTGAGGGAACCTGTCGAATGAGAAGACAGCTTCCTTTATCGCCCAGCCCGTGATGCAGCGGCCTTCCGCCCAGCTGCCTTCAGCCTGCACGAGACCCTGGCTTACGAGATCCTCGCCAAGCCAGACGCGCACTGCGGCTTCGATGAGGTCGACTCCGCTCGACTTCGATATGAACGGCACGGTACGGCTTGCCCGGGGGTTGACTTCTATTATGTAGAGCTTCCCGTCCTTCTCCGCGAACTGTATGTTCATAAGCCCCCGCACATCCAGATGCCTGGCAAGGCGGAGCGTCCATTCCCTCATCTGGCCGAGTATCTCGGGCTTGCTTCTGTACGGGGGGAACACCGCGGCGCTGTCCCCGGAGTGTATCCCCGCGGCTTCGATGTGCTGGAGTATCCCGCCGATGTACACGGATTTCCCATCCGATACGGCATCCAGATCGTATTCGAAGGCATCCTCGAGGAACTGGTCCACGAGGACAGGGGAGGCATCTGATACGGTGACCTCCGGCTTCCTGATGAAAGCCTCGAGGCCGTCATCGTCATAGGCGATGAACATCGCCCTTCCTCCCAGCACGAATGATGGGCGCAGCAGTACAGGGAAGCCGATCTCATGGGCCTTCTCCTTTATCTCATCCACGGTGGATGCGGTCCTGTTTTCCGGCTGCCTCAGCCCCAGGGAGCGTACGACATCGGAGAAAAGGGCCCTGTCCTCGGTCCTGTCGATGCTCTCAAGCGATGTCCCGATGATCCTTGCACCGTTCCTCTCCAGCTCCGCTGCCATGTTCAGCGGCGTCTGCCCGCCAAGCTGCACCACGACATCGCGCGTTCCTTCCTTCTCCATTATCTGAAGGACTTCCTCTGCCGTGAGAGGGGAGATGTACAGCCTGTCCGATGTATTGTAGTCCGTGGAGACAGTCTCCGGATTGCTGTTTATCATCACGGTCCTGCGGCCATGCTTCCTGAATGCCCTCGACGAGAGCGTGCAGCATGTATCGAATTCCAGTCCCTGTCCGATCCTGTTCGGTCCGGATGCGACTATGACGACTGCATCGCGCCCTTCGCCTTCGTCTTCGTCCTCCTCCCCGTACGCTGTGTAGCAATATGGGGTGAGTGCCTTGAATTCCCCTGCGCATGTATCCACATAGTGGCGCGCTGGAAGGAGATGCGGCAGGCTGCTGCATCCTGAGAGCTCCCTTATTCTCCTGTCCGAGAATCCTGCTTTCTTCGCCCTGAGATAGAGATCATCATCGATCCGGCCCTTCTCAAGCTCATCCTCTATCTCCTTCTGCTCGGCAAGGAGCGAGAGGAAGTAGATATCATAGCCTGTGATCCGGGAAAGCCTTTCAAGGTCAGACTCTCCTTCCTTGATAGCTGTGTAGGCCGCGAGGTATCTCAGCGGGTGTGCCGATCTCAGCAGCAGGTCCGGATCGTATTTCGACCTGTCCAGGGCCGTTATCCCGTCGATCTTCTGCTCTGAGGCCCTGAATGCCCTGTTGACCGCCTCGAGCGCAGTGCGTCCCAGCGCAAGGGCTTCCCCTACCGATCTCATCTGCGTCCCGAGGGCAGAGGCCTCGAGCGGGAACTTCTCAAGCTCGAACCGCGGGACCTTCACCGCAACATAATCCAGGGCGGGCTCGAAGCATGATACGGATTCTCCCGTTATCTCGTTCCTCACTTCGTCCAGGGTGTATCCGACAGCCAGCTTCGCGGATATGCGCGCTATCGGGAAGCCTGTGGCCTTGCTTGCGAGCGCCGATGAGCGTGAAACGCGGGGATTCATCTCGATGACGACCATCCTGGAATGGTCCGGGGAGACCGCGAACTGGACGTTCGATCCCCCGCAGTCGACGCCGACTGCCCGGAGTATCTCTATCGAAGCCGTCCTCATCCTCTGGTATTCGGCATCGGTGAGCGTCTGGATAGGGGCTATCGTGATACTGTCGCCTGTATGGACCCCCATCGGATCTATGTTCTCGATCGAGCATACGATGATCGCGTTGTCCTTGCTGTCGCGCATCACCTCCATCTCGAATTCCCTCCAGCCGATGAGGGATTCCTCTATCAGTATCTCATGGACAGGGCTTATCGAGAGCGCATGCTCCACAAGCGGGATGAAGTCCTCCTCGCTTTCCGCTATCGCTCCTCCCATGCCGCCAAGCGTGAATGACGGGCGGATTATAAGCGGCAGCGGTATCCTATCCTTTATCCGGAGCGCTTCCTCGATGGAATGCGCGATTCCGCTTCCTGCGCTCTCGTAACCGAGTGAGGAGACTATCTCCTTGAACGTCCCCCTGTCCTCTGCCTTCTCTATCGCCTCCGCGGATGCCCCGATGACCTTGACCCCGTATTTGCTGAGGAGGCCCTCCTTCTGGAGCTCCATCGTGAGATTGAGCGCTGTCTGCCCGCCCATCGTGGAGAGTATGGCATCAGGCCCTACCTGATCGAATATCCTCTCGATGTATTCCTTCTTCAGCGGCTCGAGGAATATATGGTCGGCAAGGTGAGGGGTGGTCATCACCGTGGCCGGATTCGGGTTTATGAGCGATACCTCATATCCTTCCTCCTTCAGGGCGCGTACCGCCTGGTTCCCTGAGTAGTCGAATTCGCATGCCTGCCCGATGACTATCGGTCCGGAGCCTATCACGAGTATATGGTGGATATCGGTGCGTCTCATCGTGCCCTCTCAATGAATGTATCGAAGATAGCCTCTGCCTCCTCCGGTCCCGGGGCAGCTTCCGGGTGGAACTGCACTGAGCATACGGAGAGCGTGTCATCATACAGTCCCTCTACGGTTCCGTCATTGGCATTCACGAACCATAGCCTTGCCGTTTCCGGGAGCGTTGCCGCATCCGTCATGAATCCATGGTTCTGGGCTGTGACGAATGTGCGTCCTGTGAGCATGTCGCGGACTGGATGGTTGGACCCATGATGGCCGAACTTCATCTTCACCGTCTTCCCTCCGATCGCGATCGTTATGATCTGATGGCCGAGGCAGATTCCCTCGACCGGGATCCTGCCGATCAGGCTCCGCACCATCTCTGCATCGGTGGTGAGGAGTGCGGGGTCGCCGGGGCCGTTCGAGAGGAAGAGCGCATCCGGATCTGAGGCGAGTATCTCATCTGCTGTCGATGTATGGGGGAAGAGCGTGACGGACACGCCGCGCCTGTAGAGTGCGGCTATGATCGATCTCTTTATGCCGTAATCGATTACGGCGAAGTGCCTGACCGGATCCTCCGGAGCTTTGCAGAATCCTTCTCCGAGATCCGGATTCAGGATGCTGTGCTTCACCGATACCCCGTCGATGAGGTCCCTCTCGGTTATCTCGGGGAATGATCCCAGGAGCTTCTCCGCCATCTCCCTGTCCTCAGGCTTGAAGATGACGGCATTCTGCGAGCCATGGTCCCTCAGGTGGAGGGTGAGGGCTCTCGTGTCGACTTCCTCTATCCCCGCGATCCCCTCTTTCCGGAGGTACTCATCGAGTGTGGTCCGGCCGTCCATCACAGCTCCTCGATAGAGCTTCCTGACCACAAGGGCCGCAGCCTTCACCCCGCTGCTCTCCGAGTCCCCTGCCGTGATTCCGTAGTTGCCTATCATGGGGCTGGTGAGCGTCACTATCTGACCGTAGTACGATGGATCTGTGAGTATCTCCTGATAGCCGGGGATACCTGTATTGAATACGGCTTCGCCGATGCTGGGGCCAGTATCCGCGCCGAAGGCTATCCCTTCGAATTCCTTTCCGTCCTTGAGTTTCAGTATTGCTTTTATATTCATAGGATCCAAGCCGGATTCTAGCTGAACCGGGATGATGATTGCAACTGAACTGCACCAAATACAACATTATGCAACAAGTCTGCAACGCATATTCGGCAGGAGGCATCCATTGCGGCAGATGATGAGGCTGGATTAGAATCCTGTATATATGGATCTATACATGGTCGCAACCCCTATAGGGAATCTCGAGGATATGACGTACAGGGCTGTCAGGATCCTCTCCTCCGTCGATGTCATAGCCTGCGAGGACACAAGGCACACTATGCAGCTGCTATCGCATTACGGCATACATAAGCGCCTCATCGCATGCCATGCACATAATGAGGCTGAAAGCGCGGAAGGCATCCTGTCCCTCCTCGACAGCGGGCAGAGCGTCGCATACTGCTCGGATGCCGGCACGCCTGGCATCTCGGATCCCGGAGCGAGGCTTGCCGAGAGGGTAAGGCAGTCCGGAAGGCACAGGATAGTGCCGATTCCGGGAGCATCGGCTGTGGTGACGCTCGTGTCGGCGGCAGGCAACATAGGGAAGAGCTTCACATTCGAGGGATTCCTCTCTCCTAAGAAGGGCCGCAGGACAAGGCGGCTGGAGGCACTGCGCGATGCGGGGAACGCCTTCGTCATCTACGAATCTCCGTTCCGCGTGCTGAAGACGCTGGAGGATGTCCGTGCAGTCTGCCCCGGCTCCCGTGTCGTTGCGGGCCGCGAGCTGACGAAGGCCTATGAGGAGATCATTGCAGGGAGCATCGATGAGGTCATCGCCTCCCTGAAGCAGAAGGACAGGATAAAGGGGGAGTTTGCCATGGTGGTGGTTCCGGAGGATATCGATGATAACGGCGAAGAAGATACGCAGCCTGAAGCCTAGGGTGCAGCTGAGGAAGGCCGCGGATGTCTTCCATGAAGCCATGAGCGGCGAAGCCGATGGCCAGTATCTCGACGAGGTGATGGATATAATCCTCTCCTCGGACCTCGTGGATGATGAGGCAGCCTCCCGTCTCAGGAGCTACTATTCCAAAGGTCCCGGGATAGGATATGAGGATATCTACTACAATGTGCTCTCCCTCCTGGGAGACAGCCCCTCCGATTGGGATGCCCGCACGGAGGAAGGGGAGATAGACTGGTCGAAGCGGACCGTTCGTGAGCACTATCTCTTCCTTGATCATCTCCGTTCCCCATACAATGTCGGCGCGATATTCAGGAATTCCGAGGCTTTCTGCATCGGCGGGATCTATCTTGCCCCAGGCACGGCATCCCCGGAGCATCCCAGGGCAAGGCGGACATCAAGGAGCACTGTGGATGGCATTCCATGGAAGGAATGCGAGCTGGAGGAAGCCGTAGCCGGCCTGCCGGTATTCGCGCTTGAGACAGGGGGATGCGACATAAGGGATTTCCGCTTCCCCGAACGCGGCATCTGCATCGTGGGATCTGAAGAGACAGGCCTGACTGCCGAGGCAAGGCAGAGGGCTGAATCATCGCTGGGCATAGTCACGATTCCGCAGCATGGCGCGAAAGGCTCCATAAACGTCGCCTCAGCCGTCGGCATAATGCTCTATAAGTGGGTAGAGTCAGTCAGGGAATGACAGGAAAGGGGATCCAGGCTCTCCGATTTCCAGGTCAATCTGCGATTTATGCATGATATTTTCTGTATATATTAGAAGATGCATTGCTGTATTCTTATTTGTATGACAATACTACTTATTCCAGATAAAATTTTTATTGACAAATAATAAAAGCGGAAATGAAAATAAGTTGTAATCATATTTGATTACAGATTTTCATATCTGAAAAAGGAGAGTTGGAATGAAAAAGGCATTAGCAGTATTGTTGCTGGTTGCGCTTGTGGCTATTCCCGTTTTCGCACAGGGCGGAGCAGAGAAATTCCCATCACGCCAGATCACTATCGTCTGCCAGGCAAGTCCTGGAGGATCCTCCGATCTCAACTGCCGCACTATCGCACCCGGTATGGAGCAGGCTCTCGGTGTTCCTGTTGTCGTAGAGAACAGGGCTGGAGCTGGCGGTGGAATCGCTATGTCATACTGCGCAAGCGCTCCTGCTGATGGCTATACAATCGCGCATCTTCCCCTTGATATCGCTCAGGTAGAGCCTGCAGGCAACTCCGATGCAGTGCCTTCTGATTTCAGGTTCCTTGCCCGCGTTTCACATCATCCTGCAGCAATCATCGTGAAGGCCGATTCCCCGTTCCAGACATTCGAGGACTATATTGCATATGCCAAGGAGCATCCGGGTGAGATCACCGTCGGCAATAGCGGCATGGGTGCTGTATGGCATCTCGCTGCCTGCCAGCTTGAGCAGGCTGCCGGAATCTCGCTCAATCATATTCCGTTCGAGGGCGCAGGTCCTTCCATCACGGCTCTCATGGGCGGGCATATCGATTCGATCTGCGCTTCCGCAGCTGAGGTCCGCAGCCATGTCCAGAGCGGCAACCTCCGCATCCTTGCGGTGATGTCAGATGAGAGATTCCCCGTATTCCCGGAAGTCCCGACAGCAAAGGAATGCGGAATTGACGTGAGCGTTCTCTGCTGGCTCGCATTCGGTGTTCCCGCCGGAACTCCTGATGATGTCTTCAATACTCTTCATGATGCCCTCAAGACATCATATGAGAGCGAGGCATATCAGGCGATGCTCGCTTCCAATGGCTATACTCCGGGATGGATGGAGCCTGAGGAGATGCAGGCATATGCAGAAGCAGAGTATGAGCTCTATTCCGAGCTTATACCGCGCGTTCTCGGCTATACGGAATAATCGTTGAGACATCGTTTCTCTTATATCTGAATCTGCGGCAGCAGTCGGTAAGCTGCTGCCGCGACTGTTCTATTGATCTAAGGAGTCAAAATGGCAGAGATAGCTGTAAATATAATCGGCCTATTGATCAGTGCCTTCCTGTTCATCTTCTCGCGGGATTTCTCTGTCTCGACGAGGCCGGGTGTCCCCAGCGCGGCATTCTTCCCTACGATAATAAGCGCGATACTGCTCTTCCTCAGCATCCTCAACCTCGTGAAATACCTCATTGCCAAGAAGAAAGGGGAAGTAGAGGATCCCGCACCGATAGAGAAGGCGAAGATGCTCCAGTTCTTCGGATTGGTGGCATTGCTTTTCCTCTATGCGATGCTCTGGTATTTCCATATCGGGCATTTCATCCTCAACTCAGCAGTCATATTCACCGTGGTGTGCTGGCTTCTCAGTGATGAGACGGAGTGGTGGAAGAGCGCTTTGTTCGTGCTTGGTGTGACAATCTTCATCTATTGTCTTTTCGTCATGTTCCTGCGAGTCAGGCTCTGGTAAGGAGTGAATATGGATTGGTCATATATCATTGCATCAGTGCTTAGCCCCAGTGTCCTTCTCTACACACTCGGAGGCATAATCCTTGGAATGTTCATAGGAGCCATGCCAGGGCTTTCCGCAACGATGGGAGTAGCTATCCTGCTGCCTCTTACATTCTGGCTCGAGCCATCATGCGGACTCGGAATGCTCCTCGGCATCTATAATTCGGCAATCTATGCAGGCGGAATAAGCGCCATACTCCTAGGAGTCCCGGGGACTCCGGCATCTATTGCCTCCACATTCGATGGTGTCAAGATCTCGAAGCGCGGCGAACCGACGCTCGCACTTTGGATCAATACCTTCTATTCGGTCATAGGCGGTCTTTTCGGAGTCCTCTGCCTGATGGTGGCTTCCTTCCCGATAGCGAGATTCGCCCTCAGGTTCGGACCGCCTGAGTACACGATGGTCGCTGTCTTCGGTCTCTCGATGATGGTTGCGGTTTCAGGAAAGAGCATCAGCAAAGGCGTTTTCGTAGGATTCATCGGAATGGCTGTCGCCATGGTCGGAATCGATCCGATGAATGGTATCAAGCGCTTCACGTTCGATCAGTTCCTCCTGATCGATGGCTTCCAGTTCGTTCCTATAATGATAGGGCTTTTCGGCATAGGCGAAGCATTGAAGCAGTTCGCAGAGAGCCCCGTCTCCCACACCAAGTTCGTGAAGAAGCTCGACAAGAAGGACAAGGTCGTCATCTCTGATTTCGTCAAGGAATCGAAGGATGCCAGAAAACACCAGTCCTGGAGGGAGATCTGGAAGGCTAAATGGGCATTCCTTGTCGCTAGCGTGATAAGCGTAATCGTCGGAGCCATCCCCGGTACTGGCGGTGATATCGCATCCCTTGTATCCTGGACCCAGTGCAGGAACTTCTCCAAGGAGAAGGATCTGTATGGCGAAGGAAGCGAGGAGGCCCTTGCAGTCACATGCGCAGCGAACAATGCATGCATCGGCGGTGCCATGACAACGATGCTGACGCTCGGCATCCCGGGAGATTCCGTAACTGCGATCCTCATCGGCGCTCTGATGATGTACAACTATACTCCAGGTCCTCTGCTCTTCTCGGAGCATCCGGATATGGTTATCGTCCTTTTCGGAATACTGATCGTCTGCAACATCATGATTCTCTTCACAGGGAATCTCGGAAGCAAGCTCTTTGCGCAGTTCACCAAGCTTCCCCGCTCATGGATCAGCGTTACGATCATCATCTTCTCGCTTGTCGGATCCTATGCGATCCAGAACAGCGTGTTCGATGTCATCGTCTGCCTTGTAGCAGGGCTCTTCGGATTCCTTCTTGCCCGCGGTGATTTCCCGACCGGACCGATAGTCCTCGCGCTCATCCTCGGTGAGATGGTCGAATCCAATTTCATCAGGACGATGATGCTGCCGCCAGGGACGTATTCGACGTTCTTCGTAAGGCCGATCTCGCTTGTTCTCATCATCCTTACCGTTCTTTCGCTCTTCGGACCTTCCGTCATCAAGCGGATCAAGAAGGCGAGGAATAAGTGATCCAGGAGGTTTTGAATGGTTGATGTAAAGGAAAAGCTCAGGAAGTGCGAGTTCCTGAAGGGGATGCATATCGATCTCAATGATGCTGCTGTCACCGAGCTCTGCGGCAATGTTGGCTTTGATTTCCTGTGGATTGATACGGAGCATTCCGCAATCGATTATGGCTGCCTGCAGAATCATCTGATTGCGGCAAGGGCTGCCGGAGTCGCCAGTATCGTACGTATTCCATGGAATGATCCGATTCTGGCTAAGAGAGTCCTTGAGCAGGGGCCTGACGGAATCATCTTCCCTGTCGTGAACTCGGCAGAGGAGCTCGACAAGGCGATGAAGGCGACGCTCTATCCGCCAGATGGCACCCGTGGATTCGGACCTGTCCGTGCTGCGGAGTATGGTCTCATGGATACGGAGGAGTACATAAAGAAGAAGAGCAAGGCCCTGATCAGATGTGTCCAGATTGAATCCTATATCGCTGTGGATAACCTTGAGGAGATGGTGCGGAATCCTTGGATTGACTGCTTCATATTCGGACCTTGCGATCTCTCAGGATCGATCGGTCAGCTGAATGATGTCTTCGGGAAGGATACGCAGGCTCTGATAAAGAGAGCCGTTGATATCCTGCACAGAGCAGGGAAGAGCATCGGAGTCTCGACAGGAAGCGATGATCCGGAAGTGCTGAGGAAGTGGTATGATCTCGGCATCAATTTCATAAGCGCGGGAACTGATTACCTCCATATCCTCTCAGGAGCCAGGAAGGTATTCTCGATACTCAGCGGGCTGGGAGGCTGAAAATGATAAGGATGAAAGGGGTAACGGTCCCTGTCGTCACGCCTTTTACGGCGGATGAGGCAGTGGATACCGAAGTTCTCGCCAATCTTGTTGATTATCTCATCGAGAATGGCATCGACAGCGTCTATCCGAATGGAACGACCGGGGAGATGCTCAAGCTGACTGTTGACGAGAGGAAGCTCGTAGCGAAGACCTGCATCGATGCCAGCAATGGCAGGATTCCTGTCTTCGTGCAGGTCGGTGCGCCAACGCTGAGGGATACGCTGGAGCTTGCGGAGCATGCAATCGATATAGGCGCGGCAGGAATCGGAGTGGTGACACCTCAGTTCTTCGGAGTCAACCATAGGGAGATGGTCAATTTCTATGTCTCGGTAGCGAAAGCCGTGCCTTCGGATTTCCCTGTCTATCTCTACAATATCCCGCAGTGCGCCGGGAATGATCTGACACCTGCTGCTGTCAATGAGATACTTGCTGCTGCGGGGAATGTCGTCGGGATAAAGTACAGCTATCCTGATTTCATCAGGTTCAACCAGTACCTTGCCTGCGGCAATGGGGACTTCGATGTCATAGTCGGGCCGGATAAGCTTTTCCTCCCAGGCCTTGCGATCGGCTGTGTCGGTGTCGTGAGCGGCTGTTCGCAGTGCCATCCATATCCATTCGTAGAGGTCTACAGAAGATTCATGGCAGGGGATATGAAAGGTGCCCAGGAAGCGCAGAGGCAGGCGGTAGAGCTTGCCGATATCGTGAAGGCCGGTGCGAACATGGGCTATTTCAAGGCTGCTCTGGAGTATCACGGTGTCGGAGTCTCCCATATGAGGGCTCCAGCTCTTGACATCACAGCAGAGGAGAAGAAGGAGCTCTTCGCTGCGCTTGATGAATACCATAGGAAGTGGGACTGAGCATGATAATCGATACTATAGGCAATATGGAAAGATATGCGGGGGCCGTTCCTGGCCTTCGCAAGGCAATGGAGGTCATCGCCTCCACGGATTGGCAGAAGATACCTGAGGGGCAGTATAGGACAGATGATCCTGCGGTCAGATACAATGTCTTCTCATATACAGCCGATGCTGTTTTCTCGGAGAAGGCTGAGTATCACAGGAAGGAGATCGATGTCCAGATCCTGATCTCCGGAAAAGAACGGATGGATCTCTCTCCTGTATGCAGCAGCGTCGAGGTCACTCCGTACAGTGAGGAGAAGGAGGCAGGGTTCGTGCGCAATGAGGGCATCGTGTCCTATGCGGCAGCTCCTGGATTCTTCGCGCTGTTCTTCCCCGGAGAACCCCATGCCCCGAGCCTCAGGCTTGCGGAGCCGGATCCTGTGAAGAAGGTTGTGTTCAAGATCCTTGCATAGAGGAATCCTTGCTGTTCCCTATCTTCCGCGATATCGAGGCTGCAGTCTTCTGAACCGCGGCAACAAGCTTGCTGAAGTCCTCTTCCGAATCATATTTCGAAGAAGGACCGGTGATGCCGACTGCAGCTATCACCTTGCCAGTGTGGTCGAAGATAGGGGCAGCAATGCAGCATATCCCAAGGGCATATTCCTCATTGTCGAACTCATATCCGTGTTTCTTTACCTCCGAAAGGCGGAACAGGAGCTCCATCTTATCGGTTATCGTATTCGCAGTATATGAAGGCAGTGCCGCTCTCTTCAGGACGGAAAGCTTCTCCTCCTCAGGAAGATAGGCGCATATCGCTTTCCCCCCGGCGCTTACGTTGATTGGAATAGGGGAGTCAAGCGGAGCCATTATGCCCAGCTGCACATTGTTGTTCGATACCATGATATAGAGCACTGAGGAGCCCTCAAGGATCGCAAGCTGGCTTGTCTGGCTTGTCTCATGGCTCAGGCTCTCCATCTCCGGCTTCGCAATTGCCTGCAGATTGATGCTGTTCCTTGCCTTCTGGTAGAAGCGCAGGAAGCTGGGCCCTATGCGATAGGAAGCGGCGGTCTTCTCGGAATTCTGTTCCAGGTAGCCCATCTCGGTCAGTGTCTTCACGATGCGCATCGTGCTTGCAGGAGGAATCTGGCAATTCGCGGAGATATCCTTTATGGTCGCTCCGTCGGCAGTGAGCAGGTATTCGAGTATGGAGAATGTCTTGCGTACTGCTGGAACCTGGTTCTCTGAGATATCCTTTGGCATCTAGCACCTCTTACTTTTTTACGATAACTCATTATAAAATACAAAGGCAAATAAGTTTCTTCGGAATCTTTATCCTGCTCTACCGATAGGACAGACGAAATGCGAAAACTTGACAATATAGATTCTGCTTCGATAAGCAAGGGGACTCTTTATGAGGAAATCGCCGATTCCCTGGAGCGGTCAATACTGAAGTACAACGGTGATTCCATCAAGCTTCCGACAGAATTCGAGATGGCTGATCAGTTCGGCGTCAGCCGGACCGTGATCAGGGAGGCGCTGAAGATCCTCAGGGAACGCGGTCTTGTGAAGACCAAGGTGGGGGATGGCGCATATACCACACGCCCCAGCAACAAGTATATGGAACGTGCTCTCCTGCGCCTGATAAAAAGCAACAACTACAGCGATGAGAACATAACGGATGTAAGGATAATACTGGAGTGCGAGGCGGCGAAGCTTGCCTGCCAGAACAGGGATGCGGCATTCATCCAGAAGCTGAAGGATAATCTCTCTGAAATGATACAGATGAAGGACTCCAGGCTTGAGCGCGTAAGGCTGGATCTCGCATTCCATCTCATTATCGCGGAACAGAGCGGCAATGCGCTGCTATCCCTCTTCATCCAGTCGATAAACGATATCCTCTTCGACTATATCCTGCGGCGCATCGACATGCGCCCTGAAGGCAATCTTGATGGCATAAACTGGCACGAGAGGATCATCGGAGGCTTTGAGGAAGGAAACCCTTCCGAGGTCTCGTCCATGGTCCATCAGCACCTTCTGGATTCATTCAGGCAGATCTGACATTTCATTGTGTCCAATGGTTTTCCTCCGTGGCCTGAGGTTATGGCTGCGGAGGATTTCCGTTTGACAGCTGGCATCCCCCATGATACGCTATAATCATATAAGATAATATAATTATCAAATATGATAAAAAGGAGTCGGCAATGATACGCAAACCTATTCTCGGCCTGATCGGCTTTTCAGATGGAGATCCTGAGGTCCACCAGCAGCTCAAGGATATTGTCCAGGCACAGGTGGATGTGATTTATGAGGAGCTTACCCGCGATGGCCGCGTGGATGTGATTGTTGCAGACAGGCTTGTCAGCTCCGTTGCAAGCGCTAAGGAAGAGGCAGAGAAGCTCAGGAACAAGGGAGTGGACGGCACCATCTTCTCCTATGGAGTGTTTGCATTCCCCAACTTCTCCGCCATCGCAGCGAAGAACGGCAAGGGGCCATATCTTCTTGCAGCCAATCTCAATCCGGACTGGCCCGGGATGGTTGCGATGCTTGCAGCTGGCGGTGCTCTCAACCATCTTGGCATAGACCATTTCCGCGTTGCCGGTGATTTCCGGACCAAGCCCGTGCTTGAGAAGATCATCACATTCGCGAAATGCGCGAAGGTGAAGAGCATGCTCAATGGCCAGAAGTACGGCCTGATCGGAGGCAGGAGCCTCGGCATGTACAGCGCCACAGTGAGCATGCAGGACTGGCAGAGGATCTTCGGTGTTGATGTCGATCATCTTGATCAGAGCGAGATAATCCGCGTTGCGGATACGATAGATCCCGCTCAGGTCGAGAAGGGATTCGACTACCTGACGGAGAACTGCAAGGCAATCAAGTACAATGGCACCACGTTCACACCTGATAAGCTTAGGACGCAGATAAGGCATTATGAGGCCCTGAAGAAGATTGCGAAGGAAAACGAATATGATTTCGTTGGCGTGAAATGCCATTACGAGATGAGCCGCCATCACTGTACGGAATGCATCGCGGCTGCATTCATGAACGATCCCTATGACTGGGATGGCAAGAAGGAACCATGTGTCATGGCCTGTGAAGCCGATAGCGACGCAGCTCTTACGATGCAGATACTGAAGCTTCTTTCCGATGATCCTGTGATCTTCATGGATGTCCGTCATTATGACAGCGAATATGATGCGATGGTTTTCTGCAACTGCGGCAGCCAGTCCACGTATTATGCTACTGGAACGGATGACTATAAGGCGAATCTTGCCAAGACAACGCTTTATCCAGCTCTTGAGATGTATGCCGGCGGTGGCTGCCATGTGAATCTCATGACCAAGGCAGGCAAGGCGACGATTGCAAGGCTCAACAGGACGGAAGGCAGGTACAGGATGACGATAATACCTGTCGAGTTCATTGAAGTGCCGGAGGAGAAGATGGCGGAGACGACTATGGAATGGCCCCATGTCTTCGCGAAGCTTCCATTCGATCACCGGATTTTCCTCGACAGATTCGATGCAAACCATTGCCATGCGATCTATGGGGACTGGACTGAGGAGCTGAAGATGGTTTCAAGGATGCTCGGCATCGATGTGGAGATGCTCGGTTAAGGGAGGCAATATGCAGAGAATCCTCAATAATCCTGACAATATAGTCGATGAGATGGTGGATGGTTTCGTATCAGCCCATGCTGACATCGTCGAGAGGACAGCGAATCCCAGGGTGATCAAGAGCGTTGAACCGGTTTCCGGGAGGGTAGGAATCGTCACTGGCGGCGGATCCGGTCATAAGCCTGCGTTCATCGGTTATCTCGGGAAGAACATGTGCGATGCAGTTGCTGTCGGCGAGATCTTCTCGTCACCGACTGCGGTTGCATTCCATGATGCCTTCAAGGCCGCTGACGGGGGAAAGGGAGTTGCCTGCCTCTACGGCAATTACTCCGGGGACAACATGAATGTCCGCATGGCGGTGAAGAAGGCAGAGAAGGAAGGACTGGAGGTCCGCACGGTGGTTGCGAATGATGATGTCGCTTCCGCACCGGCTGACCAGAAGGAGAAGAGAAGGGGGGTCGCCGGCGAGATCCTGATGTGGAAGATAGCCGGTGCTGCTTCTGCTGAAGGAAGGGATCTTGATGGTGTCATAGCTGCCGCACAGAAGGCAATCGACAGCACGAGAAGCATAGGCATAGGCCTGACTCCCTGCACGCTCCCTGCTGTCGGCCATCCGAATTTCGAGATAAAGGATGGGACGATGGAAGTCGGCATAGGCCATCATGGCGAGCCTGGAATCGAGGTCCTTCCACTCGAAAGCGCTGCCGATATGGCTAAGCGCATGTGCTCGCTGATCCTCGGTGATATCGAGATAGGAGAGGGCGATGATGTCGTCGTGCTTGTCTCCGGACTGGGTGCCACTCCGCTTATGGAGCTCTATGTGCTCTATGGCGAAGTCCAGAAGATCCTTTCCGGAAAGGGAATCCGCATCCATGATGCGCTTGTGGGCAATTACTTCACTTCCCTTGAGATGATGGGAGTGACCCTCAGCATCATGAAGCTGGATCAGGATCTTGCCGCATTGTATGACAAGCCGTGCTATAGCGTGGGGATGAGGAAAAGATGAAGGAATCATTCAGGAATGCCGACGGATATCCTGTTCTTATGAAGATGGTATCCGCCATACAGGAGAACAAGGTTTATCTGGGAGATGTCGACGGCCTAATCGGTGATGGCGACCATGGCATGAATATGAATAAGGGCTTCACGATCTTCGGGGAGCGGATAGAGGGAAAGCAGATTGCCTTCTCCGAAGGGCTTTCCGAACTTGGGAATGTCCTGCTGACCGAGATCGGCGGCTCCATGGGGCCGATCTACGGCACGATCTTCATCGCTATGGGGGATTCCCTCGATGGCCTTGAGACGATAGATAGGGAAAGCCTCGCAAAAGCATTGCAGGATGCAGAGAGCGAGCTCTTCGATATCATCGATGCCCGTGTGGGCGACAAGACTCTTGTCGATACGCTCTCGCCTGCCGTGGAAAGCCTTTCCTCCTCATCCTCAGACTTCGCCGCCTCCCTTAAGGTGTTCAGGAAGGCGGCGGAGGATGGGATGAACTCGACGAAGGATCTTGTTGCGAAATACGGCAGATCCAGCCGCCTTGGAGAAAGGAGCAGGGGTGTCCTGGATGCCGGCTCCGTATCATGCTGCATCATACTCCAGGCCATGGCCGACGGAATCTGCAGCCTTCTGGAGGTGACGGAATGAGGATAGCTATTGGCTGTGATCCGAACGCCACGCAGGAAAAGGAGCATCTCAAGGCTGTTCTTGAAAGCCTGAAGCATGATGTCGTCGATTTCGGGAGCGATGACCCCATCTATGCAAATACCGCGATAGCCGTCGCTGAGTATGTAGCCTCGGGGAAAGCTGACCGCGGGGTGCTTATCTGCGGTACGGGGCTGGGGATGACGATCAGCGCGAACAAGGTCAAGGGCGCATATGCAGCCCTTCTTGCCGATTCATATTCAGCAGAGCGCTCCATAAAGAGCAATAATGCGAATATTGCCTGCTTCGGAGCCTTCACGCTCGGTCCGAAGGTAATGGAAGGTCTTCTCAGGGAATGGCTGGGATATGAGTATAAGCCCGGCACGCCTTCAGAGGCCAAGGTCAGCCGTTACGTTGAGTATGATATGAGCCGCAGATGATTTCCACGCCATGATGACGCAGAGCCGGGGATGGGGATGGTCCTTTCCCCGGTTTCCCTTTCCATGCATTTGCTGCAGCGATGAACATTCATCAGGGAATATGATATCCTTACGGAGATATGCGGGATTCGGCCTCAGGAGGGAATGTGCAGTCGAGCAATACGAATTATCCACCGGCATGCGAGCGGGCACTGAAGATACTTGATTATGTCGCTTCGGGTGCAGATGGCAGGACGATCCGGGATATATCCGTGCATCTGGGGATTCCCATCGCCTCTGCATACAGGCTTGTCAGCTGTCTCGCTTCCTATAACGTGCTCAGGCCGAGCCGCCGCAATGAGGAGCTTTATGTCATCGGTGCGAAGGTGAGCCTTTGGGCAAGCTCATCCCAGGGTATGGGGGAGCTTATCGAGATAGCACGGCCTTTCATGAAGGATATCGCTTCCTCTACAGGGCAGGCCTGCCAGCTATGCATCCTGTCGTATGATGCCGCGGTTGTTGTTGCACAGGAGCTTCCTGTCAGGGCAATCGCAGTGATATCCGAGCTGGGGGAGAAGATACCGATCAATGTCAGCGCTGGCGGGAAGATGCTTCTATCCGGGTATTCAGATGAGGAGGTGGATCGGTTCATGAGGAAAGCCTGGCCCCTTGTGAGGAAGAATACATCCCATACGGTGGATACCATGCCGGATCTCATTGCCCAGCTTGAAGAGGCACGCCGCAGGGGCTTCTCGATCGATATCGAGGAATATGCCATCGGCATAGGATGCCTGGCCGTCCCGATAAAGCTTCAGGATGGTTCGGTCCCGGCAGCTCTCGGAATCACCGGGCAGATTGATTTCTATCAGAGTCAGGAGAATATGGATTCAGCAGTCAGCCTTCTCAGGAATGCAGCCAGGGATATCGCTTCGGAAAAGGGCGGATGATCAGCCTTTCTCCTGGCTGTAACGCCAGAGGTTCCTGAGGCCATCCTCCACGCGCCTGTTGAATGAGACAGGCGGGAATGCGCCTTTCCTGTCCCTCTGGCCGCTTCTGATTCCCGTCAGCAGCTCTGCTCCTTCATCCACTTCGGATATCGCCCAGATATGGAACATCTTCCTGTCCATGGCTTCCTCGATCGCCGCAGGAAGTATCAGGGATGATATGTTCTGCACAGGTATCATGACACCCTGCGTGCCTGTGAGGCCAGAGACAGAGCATGCATTGAAGAATCCCTGGATCTTCTCGTTTATCCCTCCTACGGGAAGGAGCGCTCCCATCTGGCTTACGGAGCCTGTCACTGCTATGTCCTGCCTGAGCGGGACTTCCGATATCGCGGAGAGCAGGGCATACAGCTCCCCGAGCGACGCACTGTCGCCATCCACCTCAGCATAGCTCTGCTCGAAGCAGATGCCCGCATAGAGCGATAGGGGGAAAGTCCGTGCGTAGCGATGCCTGAGATATCCTTCGAGGATCAGCAGCCCCTTGTCATGGATGCCTCCGGAAAGCCCTGCTTCGTGCTCTATGTTCACTATCCCTTCGCTGCCTGGGGCGACGGTTGCCGAGATGACTGCAGGTGTCCCGAAGGATGAGGCTCCTCTGTCCATGACTGCAAGACCATTGACTATCCCGACCTTGGAGCCTGTGAGGGCGATGACCATCTCCCCTGTCCGTATCTCGTTGTTTATGCTCTCCTCTGATACCGAGGCATGCCACTGGCGCCTGCTGATGGCCTCGTCCACATCCTGCCCGGAGATGGAATCCCTTCCTCTGCTTTCCGCAAGGAGGTTGGCCTCTCCCAGGAGATCGCCGAGAAGCGAGAGCTCCGTAGTGAGCCGGTCCCTGTTCTCGGCAAGCCATGAGGAGTATCTGAGAAGCGAGGCATATGCGGAGTCATCCGCTTCCAGGAATGCGTTTCCGATTGTCTTCAGGAAGCTTACCGTTCCCCTCATGTTCTCCTCGCTTCTGGGCATCGTGTAGTCGAATTCCGGGGCGATCCTGAAATAGTGGGCGAATTTCCCATCCTTATCGATGAGCTTCGAGTATGTGTCCTCCGTGCCGATGAGTATCACCTTCGTCAGTATCGGGATAGGGGAAGGACGCACTGAGTTTATCATCTCCCCGGGCACTGCGGTCGAGGCCATGGCCCGCTCCGTCATCTCGAGATAGCGCTTGAGCGTCTTCCACAGCGCCTCATCACCGGTTATCTCCTCGGCATCCATTATCAGGAAGCCGCCTGCCGCTTCCTGGTACGAGCCAAGGCGTACCGAGAGGTGCGGGAACCGTGAACGTTCCGCTGTCCCGAAAAGCGACTGATGCGATGGATGCGATTCGATTATCGCTGGCCGGCGTACCGACCTGCCATGATCCAGCACTATGTTGAGCCGGTATGCCTCGGGCATCTCGCTGTAGGGCGGAAGCATGGATACGAATGATGCAATGTCGTCGCGGTGCCATCTCGCGTGGAGCCCGGCTTCGCTGAGGCTTCCCTTGCCGTAATCCTCGAGATCATTCTGGAAGGCTGCGGCCTCGCCCTTCCCGAACAGCAGCAGCTTTATGCGTGAGCCGGAACCTGACCAGACGTAGGCGGCATCGCGGAGGACCGAGGTATCTCCCTCTATCTGCCTTATCTCCTTCATCACCGCGGAGAGGCGCCCTGAGCCATCATCGCCCGAGAGATAGATATTGTACCCGGCCCTGTCCATGGCAAGCCCCAGCGAAAGAAGGCTTATGGCCTTCTCCTGCCCGACGATATCCATCCCGCTTCCTATCGATGGAAATGGCGCTTCCGGCATCGTGAGCCGCAGCTCCTCTGTCCTGAGTTCCCTGATCACAGGGGAAGTGTATGTTGTGGATTATTTCATGTCAAACGGATTATACTTCTCCCATGCTTGCAAGAGAATACGCAGAGGAGATCATCAGGCGTCTGGACGTGGCATCGTTCCCGTTCGATATCTCGCTCAACGGTGTGCAGATAGGCGCTCCTGACAGGGAGCTTCAGAAGGCAGCGTTCGCAGTCGATGCCTCGTATGACACGATAGAGGCGGCTGTGGAGGGCGGCGCTGATATCCTGGTCGTGCATCACGGGCTTTTCTGGGGTTCCCCGATAGCCATCACGGGATCCCATTACCGACGCGTGAAGAGAGCCCTCGATGCTGGTCTCATGCTTCTGGCTGTCCATCTTCCCCTCGATGCGCATCCGGTATACGGAAACAATGCGCAGATGGCGATAGCGCTCGGCATGAAGGGCTATGATCCGTTCGGTGACTACAAAGGCATCAGGATAGGCTTCAAAGGCAGCCTCCCGTTCCCGATGACGGTCCCTGAAGTCGCCAGGATACTTGGTTTCTCGGAAGAGTCGGGAATGAGGATCATCAAGGCCGGACGTGATATGGTCGAGACCGTGGGGATCATCTCCGGAGGCGGCGGCGAGGATGTGGACCAGGCCATAAGGGAAGGCCTGGATCTCTTCATCACGGGCACTGCGCCGCATGAGATATACAGCACTGTCCGAGAGAACGGGATCAACTTCCTTGCAGGCGGCCATTACAGGAGCGAGGTGTTCGGGGTAAGGGCCCTCATGAGGATGACGGAGAAGGAATGGGGCATCCCTTCGTTCTTCATCGATGCGGAGACAGGGCTTTGAAAGACGGAAGACGATACCAGCCCTTCATCCTTTCCGCGGTGATAATAGCCCTGGACCAGATATCCAAGGCCCTTGTCGTGCATTTCATCCCTGAAGGGAGCATCGCGTGCCGGCTGTTCGGGGATTTCCTCTGGATCTGCCATGTGCGCAATGATGCCGTGGCATTCTCCCTCGGTTCGGATCTTCCTGTTTGGATAAAGCACATATTCTTCATCCTCCTGCCGCTTGCGCTCATGATACTGCTCTCCGCGGCCATAGCCTCCAGGAAGATGGACAGGGAATTCACCCGCGCTCAGAAATGGTGCCTTGCCGGAATCGTCGGAGGCGGGGTGGGGAATATAATCGACAGGATCTTCCGCTCGCTGCGGGTCGTCGACTGGATCTCCACGGACAATTACGGCTGGTTCGGAATGGAGAGGTTCCCTACATACAATATCGCAGATGCTGCGGTCGTCATTTCGGTTATACTGCTTATCATAGGCATACTGCTTTCAGAGAGGATCAGGAAGAATGAACAAGAAGCTTAACTCAGTGATATATATACTCGTCGCGACAGTGGTGAACCTGCTGCTCCTGATGACCTTCATGGCTTTGGCGATGGGAGTCTTCGCCCTGCTTGTGCATCTGGTTCCGTCGATAGCGGAATCATCGATGGCGATGGTGATCATGATGCTGCTTATCGTGGCTTCCCTCTTCGGATCGTTCTTCGTCTATTCGCGTCTGGCGCGATGGGTGATCATCAGATTCGATCTGGAGAGCAAGCTCGATCCGCTCTTCGGCAAGGGCCGGCGCAGGGCAAGACGGGAGGAGTAGCATTGCGGTTCCTTCCGGTAAGCACATTCGATGATACATACTGGTTCTCCTTCAATGATGAGCCGATAGCTACCGGGAACAGCCTGCTGCCGCGTCTTTCGGATCCATCCTTCCTCCTGCCTGATGAATCGCCGGATGCCCTGTGGCATCTCTTCGCCAGCACATGGAAGGGCGTCGTGCATTTCACTTCGACATCGGGACTGGAATGGAAGGAGGAGCATCTCATTTTCCCCCATGCGCATTCACCTTCCATATTCAGGGATAATGGAGGCGTCTATTACCTTCTCTATGAGATCCACTGCAGGACATACGGCAAGAACGGGGAGAGGAGCAGGTCATCGCGCATCATGCTCTCGACTTCCTCCGACCTGGCCCTCTGGTCAGCTCCCAGGAAGATCATAGACTCAGATGATGTCCCCCTTTCATCATTCCGCGGCGGCCCACGGCGGCTTTCAAGGCCGCAGCTGCTGCAGTGGGAAGGCCATTACCGCATCTATTTCGGTGCGGGAGAAGCTGTTATCCCGCGTTCCGGGATAAGGACAGGAGCCTATGTAATGTGCGCGGATTCATTCTATCCTGAAGGGCCATATGAGCTGTCGGCTGTGCCTGTCATCAAGCCGGAACCGGATAGTCGGTACCGCAATCTCGCAGCCGGGGCATTCCGGGTCATACCATGCTCCGATGCCCTTGCTGCAATCGCCTGTCCGTACTTCTACAGTCCGGATCGGAGGAGGACCGGATCGGTGATGATCATCATGCGGAGCACGGATGGCATCGCATTCAGCGACGGGGAGATCATACAGACGACATCGGATGAAGGATGGGCCTCCGGCTCGATCACATCGTGCGATGCGAGATACAAGGAGAATGAGGAGACCTGGTACTGCTACTATTCTGCGGAAGGCTATCCTGACAAGCGCTTCCCGCTGAGGAAGGAGTCACTTGGCCTCCTTCTGGGGAAGAGAAGATGATCGATCTCCATTCCGACACCATCTATTCGCTGTGGAGGGACGGGCATGGCTCGCTCATCTCCAACAGCCTCAGCATAGACAAGGACAGCCTTGAGAGGGGAGGCGTGACAGGGCAGTGCTTCGCGCTCTTCACGCCTATGCATGATCTCGTGCCAGCTGCCCACCGGGGTGAATCCCCATGGGAGATCCTGAATGCGCTTCATGAGAGATTCATATCAGAGACGGAAAAGGCCGCGATTCCGCTCATGAGGCATGTCCGGGATCTTGATGGCGGAGTCCATGCGATCCTCACTACGGAGGAAGGCGGTGCCATAGAAGGGGATATCTCCAGGCTTTCCATCCTCCGGAGCTGGGGCGTGAGGATCTTCGGATTGACCTGGAACTGGGAGAATGAGCTCGGGTATCCCAACTCGCGCGATCCCGATGCAATGCGGAAGGGGCTCAAGGAGAAGGGCATAGAGGCCGTCAGGGAATGCGGACGGCTCGGGATGATAGTCGATGTGTCGCATCTGAGCGACGGGGGATTCATGGATGTCGCGCGCTATGCTGAGGGGCCGTTCATCGCAACCCATTCCAATGCCAGGTCTGTCACCGATGTGCCTCGCAACCTCACCGATGATGAGCTCAGGATGCTTGCGGATAACGGCGGCATCGCAGGACTGAACCTGTGTCCCGCATTCCTCCGTGATGGTGCTTCAGCGGATGACGCGGATGCAGTCAGTGCAATCAGCGATATGGTGCGGCATACGATGCATATATACAGGACTGCAGGGGAGGATGCGCTTGCCATCGGCACGGATTTCGACGGCATCAGCGGCAAGCTTGAGATACCATCTCCTGACAGGCTCTATCTGCTCCGTGATGCACTATGCAGGAGTGGAATAGCCCAGTCTGTTCTCGATAAGATGTGGGAAGGTAACGCAAAGAGAGTGCTTTCATTTGCGGAGGAGGAAGTATGAAGCGTTTAGCAGCAGTTCTGCTTGTGCTTGCGTTTGCGGCAGGGGCGGTATTCGCATCGGTGGACATGAGCCTTGCGCTCGGCGGCAAGGCAACCTACGGCCAGCTTTCGATATCGGGAGGGGAGAACCAGAGGACCCAGTTCACTCCGGAGTTCCTCATCGATGCCGAGCTCGATATGGATTTCCACAAAGGCCATGGGATGATGGTAGGCATCACACCTGTATTCGGCAATTCCACCGAGATAGGAGTGAGCGTCGGATATGCCTATCAGACGAGGATAAGCGAAAGCTGCGATCTCATAGCAGCTGTGGGGCCGGAGTTCGTATTCAGCCAGAGCGGCGTGGACCTCAATTTCTTCGGAACCGTGGATTTCGATTTCGATATAACGCAGAATCTCTATGTGCGTGTCGGAACCGGGCTCATAGTGGAGCTCGGCGAGCTTGGAAGGGACTATGCCAGGACATGGGATTTCATAATCCCTCTTCCGGCAATCGCGATCGGCTGGAATTTCTGATAGTGCATGATAGGTCTCCGGAATCTCCGGAGGCCTCATTGCATCAAAAGCCCATTGCTGTTATATTCCGATGTATCAACGGGGCCGTAGCTCATCTGGTAGAGCGTCAGGTTCGCAATCTGAAAGTGGCGAGTTCGAGTCTCGTCGGCTCCATCTGCGGATACGAATGCTATTTTGTAGATCGACAACTCTTCTCGTTAATCTCCAGCTTTTCCCGTTATTTTCACGGGTTCAGGAGACGGGAAGGGTTCTTTTTTGCCCTTTGAATCAACAACTCTCTCGTTATCATTCGCGATATATACAACTTTCCCATTATCATTTCCGATTTCCTGTTCATGTTTTGAGAATTGCAAAGACAACTTTCTCGTTATCCTTCGTTTGATATACAACTTCCTCATTATCATTTCGTGTTCTGCATGTGAAGATGCTGGTGATGGCCACATTGCTTCCTGAAGAAAAGCAAGGCATATTCCATGCAAGGAGACCAATTGAAGAACCCATCGGATTATGCCGCAATTTACTCAACGGATTGAGATAATCATCTCAATGTTCTGAGATAAATGAAAAGGAGTCCATATGGAGCGAATCAGGTACACGGAGATGCTCAGGAGCCGGCTCAGGGAAAGGAGACGGTTCATACAGGTCCTCGCTGGCCCAAGGCAGGTCGGTAAAAGCACAATCATCGCCGATGTCCTTTCGACACTGGAGATTCCATATGTCTCTGAAAGCGCTGATGACATCACCGTCTTGGGAGATACATGGCTGAAAGGCATATGGGACAGGGCCAGAGACCTTGCAAGGCGGCATGGTGAAGCACAGGTCGTGGTTGATGGGATACAGAAAATCGCCAACTGGAGCGAGACAGTGAAGAAGCTGTGGGACGAAGACAAGAAGACAGGAGCGAACGTGAAGGCAATCCTGTCAGGCTCATCACGGCTCCTTCTGGCGAAGGGGCCCTCTGAATCCCTCCAGGGAAGATTCGAACTGATTCCAGTCCCCCATTGGTCCTATGGCGAGATGAAGGAGGTATTCGGGTTCTCGCTGGATGAATACATATATTTCGGTTCATATCCCGGACCGGCTGGCTTCATAAGGGATGAGAAGAGATGGAAGGCATACATACGCGATTCAATCATGGAGCCGAGCCTGACGAAGGATATATTCATGCTTACACCCATCCAGAAGCCAGCTTTGCTGAGACAGCTCATGGAACTGGGGGCATACTATTCCGGACAGATCCTGCCATTCGAGCACATGCTCGGACAGCTGTCAGATGCAGGGAACACGACGACACTGGCATACTATCTTGACCTGCTCAGGCAGAGCGGCCTTCTGGCAGGGCTGCAGAAATATTCCGGCAGCAAAGTCCGAAAGCGCGCTTCCAGCCCGAAGCTCCAGGTCTTCAATAATGCGCTCATGTTGTCAAGGCATCCTATGGATTTCACCAAGACGAAGGAGGATGACACGTTCTGGGGCCACCTTGTGGAATCTGCAGTGGGAACGCACCTCCTCAACTCGGTGGCAGGAGAAGATGTCAGTCTCGGCTATTGGAGGGAGAAACAGGATGAGGTGGATTTCGTACTGTACAATGAATGTTCCGCAGCCACATTCGAAGTGAAAAGAGGAGGCAGGACACATGGCAGAGGCATGGATTCATTCCTGACTAGATACCCGGGAAGCAAGGTGTTTTCCGTATCGGCAAAAGCCGATGCCGGGTCGATGATGATCCCTCTGGGGGAATTCCTGCTCTCTGATCCATTGGAATATCTCTGATGGAAGTGCAGCTGCTGCTCTGGTTCAGAACTTCTGGGCCTTGTCTATATCCAGCACGAATACGACGCAGCCGCCTGCAGGCACTTCGACCATATTCGCCCCGCCGGGATTGAAGAGCCGCATATCAGCTCCGGAGACAGGGCTCAGCTGCATCCTGTGACCGGCGTATTTCTTCAGCGTCTCTATGACTGCCTCCACCTTCTCATCATCGGTGCCGATGAGAAGCGTCGTATTCTTTGCCTTCAGGAAACCGCCTGTGGTCGACAGCTTCGTCACGAAGAAACCCCTCTTGTTGAGTTCCTGTACCGTATCTGACTCGTCTGACGACTGGATGATGGCAAGAATAAGCTTCATTCTTCTTCTCCTTTTCCCTCTATTATACCATGCTGGTGTCAGGGCTTCCAATGCCAGAGGTAGCCTGCAGTGATACTTTCCCCGGATTCCCTTATCCGTTCCGGCACTCCTGCCGCGACTATCCTGCCGCCGTCCTTTCCTCCTCCCGGACCCATATCGATGATGTAGTCCGCATTCTGCATCACTGCTGTATCATGCTCGATGACTACCACCGTAGCGCCATGGTCAAGGAGGGACTGGAATACCGAGAGGAGGGTCATCACATCAAGTGGATGGAGCCCGATCGTGGGTTCGTCGAATATGAATGCGGTCCTTTCCTGAGGCCTGCCCATCTCGCTTGCGAGCTTGAGGCGCTGCGCTTCACCGCCGGAAAGGCTGGGAGTCTCTTCCCCAAGCCTGAGATAGCCAAGCCCGAGATCCTCAAGCGTCTTCAGCTTCTGGGTTATCGTCTTCAGTCCGTCGAGTGCCTTGATGGCTGTGCTTACATCCATATCCATTATGTCCGATATCGTATAGCTGCCGCCGCTTCTGGTGCTGAGCCTGATATGCCCGGCTTCACCTGAGTATCTTGAGCCCCTGCATCCGGGGCAGGGGATCTCAACATCCGGCAGGAACTGCACATCGAGGCTGATGGATCCCGTGCCATCGCATACGGGGCATCTGAGGCGTCCTGTATTGTACGAGAAGTCGCCGGCCCTGAAGCCTCCTGCACGGGCGTCCTCCGTTCTGGCGAATATCTTCCTCAGTTCGTCATGCACTCCGGCATATGTAGCTACAGTCGATCGCACATTGATCCCGATAGGAGTTGCATCGATGAGCTTGACGCTCTCTATCCCCTCAGCTTCCATGGATACCACATGGGCAGGCAGGGGCCTTCCTTCCGTCAGGGCCTCCAGCGCAGGGACGAGGCTTTCGAGTATGAGCGTGGTCTTGCCTGATCCTGAGACTCCGGTGACTGCCGTCAGGCGCCCCTTAGGTATATCCACCTCAAGCGGCTGTACTGTATGTATTGCTTCCGTTGACAGATGGATGCAGCCGTAATCAAAGAGACGGCTTTCCAGACAGCGCTTCCTTGCCTCGATCCTCTTCCCCGAGAGGAATGGCCCTATCTGCGAGGCTTCGCTACGCACTATCTCCTCTATCGTGCCTTCCGCTATTATGCGCCCTCCGTTCTCTCCGGCTCCCGGCCCCATCTCGATGATCCAGTCAGAAGCGGAGAGCAGATCCGTATCGTGATCGACAAGCACGACGGAATTGCCGTCTGCCTTGAGGTCATCCATCATGCTGATCAGCCCCTTGACATTTGCGGGGTGGAGTCCGATGGAAGGCTCATCAAGCACATACATGACGCCTGTTGTCCTGCTGCGCACTGCCCTGGCAAGCTGCATCCTCTGCCGCTCTCCGGTAGAGAGCGTGGAGGAAGCCCTGTCAAGGGAGAGGTATCCGAGACCGAGATCCAGCAGCCGTCCTGCATTATCCAGGAACGAGGCGCATATGCTCTCTGCCATCGGCTGCATCTCCTCCGGCAGCGATGCCGGCACATCCCGGACCCAGCCAGTGAGCTCCGACAGCGTCATTGCGGCGGCCTCATCGAGCGATATCCCCATAAGCTCCGGAGCCCTTGCCGCCTCGGACAGCCGCGAGCCATGGCATGCAGGGCATGGCTCCTCCTTCAGGAAGCGGGCAACACGCTTCATTCCCTGCTCGTCCTTAACCTTCGAGAGCGCGTTCTCGACCGTGTACACTGCATTGTAGTATGTGAAATCCAGCTCCGCAGCCTGCTCTGTCTTCCTGGCGTGGTAGATGATGTGCTTCTTGACAGCGGGGCCGTCGAATACGATTTCCTTCTCCCTGTCCGAGAGCTCGCGGAAAGGCACATCCGTGCGCACTCCCATCTCACGGCACACATCGGTCATGAGCGACCACATCAGGGTGTTCCACGGTGCGACCGCACCTTCGTCTATCGTTAGCGAATCATCCGGCACGAGCGTCGATCGGTCCACTGTCCTCACGATTCCGGTTCCGTCGCACTCAGGGCAGGCACCCTGTCCGTTGAAGGAAAGCTCCTCTGCAGAAGGGGCGTAGAACGAGGCTCCGCATACCGGACACACAAGCGCCTCTCCGGCGGCTGTCCTTATCGAGGGGGAGGCATAATGCCCATTCGGGCAGCGGTGGCTTGCAAGGCGGGAGAACATCAGGCGGAGGGAATTCAGGAGCTCTGTTCCGGTTCCGAACGTGCTGCGGATCCCTGGCACTCCCGGACGCTGCCTGAGGGCAAGCGCTGCCGGTATGTATGATACCTCATCGACCCAGGCCTTCTCTGCCTGCGTCATCCTTCTCCTTGTATAGGCCGAAAGGGATTCGAGATACCTTCTGGAACCTTCTGCATAGAGCACTCCGAGCGCAAGGGATGACTTGCCGGATCCGGAGACTCCCGCGATCCCCACGATCCTGCCAAGCGGCACGTCGGCATCGATGTTCTTCAGATTGTGCACTTTCGCCCCACGGATCCTTACGCTGTCTATCATATCCTTCCCCGCAATAATCCGATGGCTGTCAGCCATGCAGGATACATGGGATGATACTCCTTATATGGGCAAGAAGGAACAAGGAAAGGATAGAGAAGGCATAGCGCCTGTCATTCCCGGCCGGAAAGGCATCCGCCTTGCTGCGGCCATCGCAGCATCATGCGTTCTTGTCATGCTGCTGGCTGCATCCTTCATCCTACTCTCCGAGGCCGGAGGAATGAGCGGAAGCATCGCGGCGGAGGAGGTCATCGTCATGCTGGACAGCACATCATGGCTGACGGACAGGGAAGGGCGTGAGGCATTCTCCCGCCTCTCCGGAATCGATACCGATGGCAGGCTGTCGGTATTCCGCACATCAGGGGAAACGGTCCTCCTTGTCTTCGATGCCGCGGCAACGATAGCGGCAGCGGAAGATGGCATCCTCTCCGGCGATATCCTCGGCATCCCGTTCACGCTGCATTACTCGGAAAGCCCTTCCGGAGAGGGGAGGTCACTCACGCTGCTCTCGGGTGAGGACAAGGTCATCTACTCATTCCGCGGCTCTCTCTGACAGCAGCTTCGATGAATGCCATGAAGCAGGGATGCGGCCTGTTCGGACGCGACCTGAACTCCGGATGGAACTGCACTCCGAGGAAGAATGGATGCTCCGGTATCTCGACAGCCTCGACGAGCTTTCCATCGGGGCTCGTGCCTGCTATCCTCATCCCGTTCCTCTCGAACTCTTCCCTGTACCCGTTCGAGAATTCATATCTGTGCCTGTGCCTCTCGCTGATCTCCCTCTTCCCGTATGCCTTCTCCATCATGGATCCCGGGGTTATCACGCAGGGATATGCTCCCAGCCTCATCGTTCCGCCCTTGGGGATGCTGCCCTTCTGGTCCGGCATGAGGGATATCACGGCATGCGCCGTATCCGGATCGGTTTCGGATGAGGCTGCATCGCTGTATCCCAGGACATTGCGGGCGAATTCTATGACCGCAGCCTGCATGCCGAGGCAGATGCCGAGGTAGGGGATCCCATGCTCCCTCGCATAGCGTGCCGCTTCGATCTTCCCTTCGACACCCCTTGAGCCGAAGCCGCCTGGCACGAGTATGCCTGAGGCATTTCCCAGAAGAGAAGGGGCGGATCCGCTGTCCAGCTCCTCCGCGTCGACCCATTCCACCTCGATCTCCGAATGCTGTGCCCATCCTGCGTGCTTCAGGGCCTCGATGACGGAGAGGTATGCATCATGCAGCTGTATGTACTTGCCGACTATCGCTATCCTGACAGTCCCCGTGCTCTCCTTGGCCCTTCCTATAAGGCAGCGCCATTCCTCCATGTCCGCGGCAGGGGCGTCAATCCCGAGCTCCCTGCAGACGATCGTGTCAAGGTTCTCCTCCTGCAGCATCAGGGGAGCCTCATAGAGGATCGGAACGGTGCTGTTCTCTATGACGCAGTCGCGCTTCACATTGCAGAACAGCGCTATCTTCTCCTTCACCGACTCCTCTATCGGCTCGTCCGCGCGGCATACTATGATATCCGGGAACAGCCCGGCGTTCATCATCTCCTTCACCGAGTGCTGCGCAGGCTTTGACTTATGCTCGCCGGAGGAGGCTATGTACGGTACAAGCACCACATGTATGAACAGGCAGTTCTCCTTCCCCTCTTCGGAGGCTATCTGCCTTATCGCCTCCAGGAAGGGCTGCGATTCGATATCCCCTACAGTACCGCCGATCTCGGTTATGACGGCATCCGCTGCGGATTTCTCTCCCAGCGAGTAGATGAAGCGCTTTATCTCATCCGTGACGTGCGGGATTATCTGGACAGTCGATCCCAGGTATTCTCCGTTCCTTTCCTTGTTCAGCACGTTCCAGAAGACCTTCCCTGACGTCAGGTTGGAGAACCTGTTCAGATCCTCGTCTATGAATCTTTCGTAATGCCCGAGATCGAGATCCGTCTCCGAGCCATCGTCAGTTACGAACACCTCTCCATGCTGAAGGGGATTCATCGTTCCAGGGTCGACATTCATGTATGGATCGAGCTTTTGCGCGGCGATCTTCAGCCCCCGTGCCTTCAGCAGCCTTCCAAGGCTTGCTGCCGTGATTCCCTTGCCGAGTCCCGAGACGACTCCTCCTGTTACGAAAATATGCTTTGGCATGCTATCCCTCCCTGCCGGACGGGGAAGCTGAGACGGATATCCGCGCTCGGCTTTCCCTCTGTCCATGCCCTGAATGCTTTTCTGCTGGTGCCGCTTTCCGGGAAGGGCAGGTGGGGGTATCTATTGATGCTGCTGCTGATTCCTCCGCAGCGTGCGGAGTCATGATGGAATGGAATATAGCTTCCGGATCCGGTCATATCCACCTCTCTTCCCTTTGCAGAGGTGCCAGGCTCACTGGGGCCATCCATGCCGGTATCGCGTGAGAAAGGCTCCAGCTTCCGCTGACGCCTTTGTCAACGCAAAGAGGATAATCGCAACGGGGTATGTTCTGCAAGTGCAATGCCTGGCAGTTGACTATCTTTTCCCGTTAGGCTATTCGATGCTCACGGAGGTGTCATGGAAACTGCAGCTGATTGCTTCGGCTCCCTTGTATTCAATGATGATGTCATGCGGGAGAGACTGCCGAAGGATGTGTACAAGGCACTCAGGCGCACAGTCGAAGAAGGAAAGGATCTCGATATAAACGTGGCCAACTCTGTTGCCAATGCGATGAAGAACTGGGCGATAGAGAAGGGCTGCACGCACTATACTCACTGGTTCCAGCCCATGACCGGAATCACGGCAGAGAAGCATGAGGCCTTCATAGTCCCCGCAGAAGGCGGCCGTGTCCTTCTTGAGTTCTCCGGCAAGGAGCTCATAAAAGGAGAGCCGGATGCCTCCTCCTTCCCCTCCGGCGGTCTCCGGGCCACATTCGAGGCCAGGGGATATACTGCCTGGGATCCTACGAGCTATGCGTTCATAAAGGATGGCACGCTCTGCATCCCGACAGCCTTCTGCTCGTATTCGGGGGAGGTGCTGGACAAGAAGACGCCGCTCCTGCGGAGCATGGAGGTGCTCTCCAAGGAGGCTGTGAAGATACTCTCGCTTTTCGGCACCGAGGCAAAGCGCGTCATAACCACCGTCGGTGCGGAGCAGGAGTACTTCCTCATAGACAAGAAGGATTATGAGAAGCGCAAGGACCTGATCTATACGGGACGCACCATCCTCGGCGCCCGGGCCCCGAAAGGGCAGGAGATGGAGGATCACTACTTCGGTGCCCTCCGTACCCGGGTGTCTGAGTATATGCAGGATCTTGACAAGGAGCTGTGGAAGCTCGGCATCTATGCGAAGACGTCGCATAACGAGGCGGCGCCTTGCCAGCATGAGCTCGCTCCTGTGTACACGACGACCAATATCGCTGTCGACAACAACCAGCTGACGATGGAGATGATGAAGAAAGTCGCGGAGCGGCATGGTTTCGCATGCCTGCTGCATGAGAAGCCTTTCGCGGGGGTCAATGGATCCGGCAAGCACAACAACTGGTCGATATCCACCGATAAGGGCGTCAATCTCCTCGAGCCGGGGGCGAACCCGAAGGATAACGCCCAGTTCCTCCTCTTCCTCGTTGCCGTGCTCAAGGCCGTGGATGAATACCAGGGGCTGATGCGGATGTCCGTGGCTTCGGCAGGGAACGACCATCGTCTCGGGGCGAATGAGGCTCCTCCGGCAATCGTGTCGGTATTCCTCGGCGATGAGCTTACGGAGATCCTGGAATCGATTGCGGAGGGCAAGCCTCTTGCAGGGCGCACGAAGGAGAAGATGCAGCTGGGTGTGCATGTCCTTCCTGCAATCCCCCGGGATACGACGGACCGCAACAGGACAAGCCCGTTCGCATTCACAGGCAACAAGTTCGAATTCAGGATGCTCGGTTCATCGTTCTCCGTCGCAGGACCGAATACCGTGATAAACACCATCGTCGCCAAGGAGCTCCGGGATTTCCATGATATCCTCTCCGCTGCCGATGACTTCACCCAGGCCGTATCGGATCTTGTCCGTGATACATACATCGCGCACCGGAGGATAGTGTTCAACGGGAACAACTATTCACCGGAATGGGTCGAGGAGGCGGGACGCAGGGGACTGCTGAACCTCGTCTCCGCACCGGAGGCCTATGATACGCTGCTGTCCCCGGAGAATATCCAGGTGTTCTCCGAATTCGGCATCTACAGTTCCATCGAGCTCCATTCCCGCTATGAGATACTCAATGAGGAGTATTCGAAGACCCTGCACATCGAGGCCCTGACGATGATCGATATGATCAACAGGCAGGTGCTTCCTGCGGTCATGGCATATTCCGCGGATATCGCGAAGGGCATCAACGAGAAGAGGGCAGCGCTGCCGGGAATGAAGACGGAGGCTGAGGAGGACAGGCTCGCCGAGCTCGAAGGCCTCATCGGCAACCTCTACAGGGCTGTAGGGAAGCTCGAGAGCGCTGTTGCGCTCTCCGCAGGTTATGAAGGTTCCGCATTGGCTCATTTCAGCCGCAGCAGCATCATACCCACCATGGATGAGGTGAGGCAGTATGCGGATGCGCTGGAGCTCATAGCAGGGCAGAAGTACTGGCCGTATCCTACATACGGCGAGATGCTCTTCTATTCATGACAGTGAAATGAAAAAGCCCGTGGGCTTGGTCCCACGGGTTGCGTCTTCTTTCAGTTCTCCTCCGAGAACTCATCCTTGCCGGCTCCGCAGAGCGGGCAGACCCAGTCAGCAGGTACATCCTCCCACTTCGTTCCGGGAGCGATTCCGTTATCGGGATCACCAGCGGCTTCATCATAGACATAGCCGCAGAGATTGCAGACATACTTCTTCATTGGATAACACCTCCGTTATCGATAATTATTATCAATAAGGTAACGCATAAAGCCTTTGCCGTCAATTCTGTTTGTCCATTCCCGTGCCGTATGCGAAACTATACAGGCAAAGGATCAGCTGACGATGCATGCAGCGGAAGCGGCTGTAGAACCCGACTCATCTCAGATGAGACAAAATCCAGGGGAGGGAGCATGGATCTGAATACTGGTGCTCTCATTATCGTAGCGGGCTACCTCATCGGAATGCTCGTAATCGGATTCGTCGTAGGGAAGATCAAGATCAAGACCAGCAGCGACTATATGATCGCAGGGCGCAGGATGGGACTCTTCATGGTCGCGTTCTCGCTTTCCGCGAACAATATCGGAGGAGGATCGACCACAGGGCTGGCAGACAAGGCCTTCGGGGCATGGGGGATGAGCGCGATCTGGTATGTGCTTGCCGCATCGATCGCGATGATTCCTCTGGCTTATTTCGCTCCCCGCATCCGGAAGACGCTTGCAGTCACCATACCAGAGGTCATCGGAAGGCGGTTCGGGACAGGCAGCTCCGTATTCTCCGCCGTGCTGAACATACTGGCGCTCTTCTGCCTTACATCATCCCAGGTGGCGGCTTCCGGATCAGTCGTCTCCACGCTGACCGGGATACCCATGAACGTGTGCCTTATCGTTGCCGGCGTGATAATCATCGTGTACACCACGCTCGGAGGGATGATAGCTGACCAGATCTCCGATTTCGTCCAGTTCATAATCATCCTCGCCGGGCTCGCAATCGCGACTCCGATAGTGATCCATGGCTGCGGAGGCTGGGAGGCCATATCATCACAGCTGCCTGGTGAGCAGCTGGATCCCACGAAGATCGGCTGGGTAGTCATCATAGGGTATATATTCAACTACTTCTGCACATTCCTTTCCGGACCTGAGATGATAAGCCGCTTCGAAAGCGCCAAGGATGAGAAGACAGCGTTCCGCGCCTCTCTCCTGTCAGGAGTGCTCATGGCGGCCATGGCTATATTCCCGACGCTTCTCGGCCTGGCAGCGCTTGCCATGAAGGATCAGATAGCAGGCATAACAGGCGCGACCGCGATGATGGCCGTGACAGAGCATTTCGCACCGACGATCATAACCGGGCTCGTCTCCGCTGCCATCATATCGGCAACGATGTCGTCCGCTGATTCCAATCTCCTCTGCATGTCCACGATGTTCATGAAGGATATAATGTTCCATTACAGCGCGAAGGCAAAGAGCCTGACAGACGATCAGACCATTTTCTGGACAAGGGCATGCAATGTCATATTCTGCACGGTCGCGATGCTCATATCGCTTCTGCAGATCAATATCGTGACGATGAACACCTTCGCATTCGCGATCAGATGCGCGGGTCCGTTCGCAGCCTATGGGCTTGGGATGGTCGTGCCGCGGGCCACGAAGCATTCCGGGCAGATCTCGGTCATAGCCGGCACTATCGGAGTCATCTTCTGGCAGCTGCTTTCAGGCGGTGATTTCTATCTGGGGATACTGCCTGTCGTATTCGGCTGCGCTGTCGGGACCGTGACATTCTTCATCGTCAATGCGATCGAATGGAAGATGGGCATAGAGCCGGCTCCATCGGCATTCCTTTCCGCCAAGGAGGCCCAGGAGCTCGAGAGGGAATGATATCCAGCATGCGGGAGGCCTCTCCCGCATATGCATGATCGGCGGCGCGGTGTATCATCCGTCCATGAGGCTTTTCATAGCGATACTGTTTCCAGAGGATACCGTGGACCGGATAGCCTCTATCCGGGATTCGATCCATGATCTGTCTTCCTCAGGGAGCTTCTCCCCGAGGGAGAATCTCCATCTCACGCTTGAGTTCCTCGGTGAATGCAGCGCTGCGGAACGGGATATGGCTGCAGAGGCAATGGAAGCCTCCGTCTGCCGTCCTTTCACCATGACCATGGACAGGACAGGTTCCTTCCCTCGCCCTGATGGTGATATCTGGTGGCTGGGCTGCCGCGAGGAAAAGGCCCTGATGGCACTCCAGGGAAAGCTGCATCGTGAGCTCTCCCAGCGCGGCCTGAAGCTTGAGAAGCGCAGGTACAGGCCGCACGTAACGCTCGGACGCCGCGTCTTCTCATCAGCCGTGGCCGGCGGAATAGAGCCTATCGTCTCAGCTGTCTCATCCTTCTCCCTGATCCTTTCCGAGAGAGGGGAGCGGGGTATGGTCTACACACCGCTCCATACTGTCGTCCTTCCTTCCTGATAGCCTCTCAGACCATCTGCAGGAATGCCTTGTAGCAGTCCTTTGCCGAGAGCACGTCGCGTACGGCTGTTATCTCCCAGGGGGAATGCATGGAGAGCACCGCGACACCGCAGTCTATGACCTGCATCCCGTAGTATGCGGCATAGCGGGCGATCGTGCCGCCTCCGCCTGTATCGACCTTGCCCATCTCCGTTATCTGGTATTCAACGGAAGCGCTGTCCATCGTGTTCCTCAGCTTCGCGATGAACTCAGCATTCGCATCGGAGGCCCCGGACTTGCCTCTGGCTCCCGTATATTTGTTGAACACTACGCCGTTGCCGAGGATGGAGGAGTTCTTCCTGTCATAGAGGGAGGCGTTGAGCGGATCATAGGCTGCATTCACGTCGCTGGAGAGCATGCAGGAACTGCGCATCATCCGCCTCAGCTTCAGTCCGTCATAGCCGTCTGTCCGCTGGAGCACCTCCGCCGCAGCGTTCTCGAAGAGGACGCTGTCCATGCCTGTGGCTCCTACAGAGCCTATCTCCTCCTTGTCCACAAGGAGGCAGCAGCATGTTCGCCTGACGGTATCCGCTTCGAGGAGGGCATCAAGGGATGTGAATGCGCACACCCTGTCATCCTGCCCGTATGCAAGGATCATCGACCCGTCCAGCCCCATCAGCTTCGCCTTTCCCGCGGGTACTATCTCCAGCTCAGCGCTCTGGAAGTCCTTCTCGTCCATGCCGATCCTGTCGGACAGGGCCGCGAGTATCCTCTTCCTGCCTGCATCCTTGGCGTTCTCATCGTTTTCCGTATCAAGGCCTATGATGAGATCGAGATCCTCGCCCGGGATGAACTCCGAGGCAGTCTTCTTCATCTGCTCCTGCGCCATGTGGGGGAGGATGTCGGAGATGCAGAATGACATGTCATCATCCTCTCCTATGATGACTTCCCTTGTGCTGCCATCCCTGAGGGCAACGATGCCATGGATGGCAAGCGGTATCGTCACCCACTGGTATTTCTTGATCCCGCCATAGTAGTGCGTATCGAGATAGACGATCCCGTCGCTTTCATAGAGAGGATTCATCTTCACATCGAGCCGTGGCGAGTCGATATGCGCTCCGAGGATGTTCATGCCTTTCTCCGCCTCATCCGTGCCGATATGGAATAGCGCTATCGATTTCCCGTACTGGGTATAGTAGACCTTGTCACCGGGCTGCAGATGCCCCGTCTCCTCTATGTTCCTGTACCCTTTCCCCTCAGCCAGCCTTATGATCTCCTTCACGCATTCGCGCTCTGTCTTGCCGCTGTCGAGGAAAGCCCTGTATCTCTGTATCGTATCGTTCATCTGCCCTCCTTACCGGATGATAATCATTTCGGCAGGAGCATGCAAAGAGCTGCTTTGCATGCTATGCTTTATGGCATGGCAGGAATGAGACACCGCAGGAGAATACACACCCTGACATTGCGCGAGCAGCTGAGGAAGGAGCCGCATAAGACAATCATCTACATCCTTCTCCGCTTATCGGTGGTGCTTGTGCTCATAGCGCAGGTATTCAACCGCGACTGGCAGAACGTGATGCTCTGCGTGCTCACACTCATCCTCTTCACCATCCCGTCATTCATAGAGCGCAACTGGCATATCGACATCCCGAATACCCTTGAGGTCATAGTGCTCATATTCATCTACTCGGCGGAGATACTCGGGGAGATAAGGGCCTTCTACGTGAATGTCCCGGGATGGGACACGGCACTCCATACAACCACCGGCTTCCTTGCAGCCGCTGTGGGATTCTCCCTGGTCGATATAGTGAACCGCAATGAGAACACCAAGTTCTACCTGTCTCCTGTATATGTCGCCATAGTCTCCTTCTGCTTCTCGATGACGATCGGCATCATATGGGAGTTCTTCGAGTTCTCGATGGACAGGCTCTTCCTCCTCGATATGCAGAAGGATACCATCGTCCATGAGATAGGCTCCGTGCTCCTCGATCCGACGAAATCCAACAGGCCTGTCGTCATAACAGGGATAGCATCGACTGCCGTCAACGGCATCGATCTGGGTATAGATGGCTATCTGGATATAGGGCTGTTCGATACCATGAAGGATCTCTTCGTTACATTCGTAGGGGCATTCGTCTTCTCCATCATCGGCTTCTTCTACATAAAGGGCAGGGGGAAGGGAAGATTCGCGAAGAGATTCATCCCCACGAGGGTGAAGGAGGATAAGGATCTTCCTGACGGGAAAGAGGAAGAGAGGCCGTGATGGCCTCTCCGCGCTGTCTATAGAAGCTTCCTCAGATCATCGGCGGCAGCCTGATCGATCTCCTCCCAGGGGAACAGGGCATCCGTCCTGCCGAATGCGCCATAGCTGGCGCTTTCCCTGTAGATCGGGCGCCTGAGGCCGAAGCGCTTTATCATGCCCTCCGGGCGGAGATCGTAGTGATCGCGCACCCATGAGATTATCGTCTCATCCCCGATCTTCCCCGTTCCGTTCGTGAAGATCGCAAGGGATACCGGGTCTGCCACTCCGATCGCATAGGCTGCCTGCAGCTCGCATTCCCCCGCAGCTCCTGCCGCGACTATCGTCTTCGCGATGTTCCTGAGCGCCAGAGCCGCCGTCCTGTCGACCTTCGTGGGATCCTTTCCTGAGAAGGCACCGCCGCCATGGTGGGCATAGCCGCCGTATGTATCAGCGATGATCTTGCGTCCAGTGAGGCCCGTATCCGCGGCAGGGCCTCCGAGCACGAATCGCCCCGTGGGATTGATGTAGTACTTGGTCGCGCTGTCAAGCATGCTGCCGGGAAGGGAGGGGATGATTACCTTCTCCATGATGCCGGCTCTGAGATCCTCCAGGGAGATATCGGGATCGTGCTGTGCCGAGACGACGACAGCGGCGATGCGCACGGGCTTCCTTCCCTCATACTCGACTGTGATCTGGCTCTTCCCGTCGGGCCTCAGGAACGGAAGCGTGCTGTCCTTCCTGAGCGCTGTGAGCCTCATCGTGATGCGGCGTGCAAGCGTGAGGGCAAGAGGCATGTATTCCTCTCCCTCGTCAGATGCATAGCCGAACATCATGCCCTGGTCGCCGGCCCCTATCGTGGAGCTGTCCTCTGCGGAGGCATCGACGCCCATCGCGATATCCCCTGACTGCTCATGCAGAGAGCATGTTATGGAGGCGCTGCTGTCGAAGCCGTATGAAGGATCCGAGTACCCTATATCATCGATGACGCGCCGCGCTATCGATATGTAGTCAGGATGGGCCGCTGTCGTTATCTCGCCCATTATGTGCACCGCTCCCGGCTCTGCCGTGACCTCGCATGCGGAACGGGACATCGGATCCTCCCTCAGAAGCTCGTCGAGGATCCCGTCAGCGATCTGGTCGCATACCTTGTCCGGATGTCCGTTCGTTACGGATTCAGAAGTGAATAACCGTCTCATATTTCCTCCGATTGCCTATACAGGCATCCCTGGGTGTGTCTTATGCCATATATCATCCGCCACAGGTTTCCATTCCGCAGCGGCTGCCTTGCATTTCCCGCAGAGCTCATCGACATCCTCCTTCGCGGAGAGGTCGGTGGAATCAGCTCCCGAGGCATGTACCATATCAGCAAGTGCCCCGTTGTTGTCAAGCAGAGGGCAGGGCCTTAGGTAGTTGGGGGAGAAGGGCTGATGCTCGGCATACTGCTGGAAAAGCGGTGACTGCAGCGCTTCTATGAGCGTGTGGTCCTTCAGGTTCGTATCCGAGTAGTGTATGAATGCGCATGGCTCGGCATCTCCGTTTGCATTTATATGGAAGTAGTACCTGCCGCCAGCGATGCACCCTCTCACATACTCGCCGTCATTCCAGAAGTCCATGGTGAATATGGGCTTCGTGCGCCTGTATTCACGTATCCTGCCATACATGAATGCCCTGTCCTCGGCCTTCGCCATGAGCTCGGTAGGGGATCCGACCCCGATCGGCATGTATGTGAAGAACCATGCGAACTTGGCGCCTTGCCCTATCATCCAGTCGAAGTATTCCTCCGAGCCTATCACCCTGTAGTTCTGGTGCGTGTAGCAGCATGAGACACCGAACGGGAGCTTGTGGGCACGGAGTATTCCCATGGCCTTCTCCACGGCCTTGAACGTTCCCTGCCCGCGCCTGAAGTCGGTGGCTTCCTCGAATCCCTCTACGGAGATGGCCGGAACGAAGTTCCTCACCCTGAGCATGTCCTCCGCGAACTGGTCATCGATCAGCGTGCCGTTCGTGAAAGCCATGAACTGCGAATCGGGATGCGCTTCGCAGAGCTTTATTATGTCCGCCTTCCTCACGAGGGGCTCGCCGCCTGTATAGAGGAACATCCTCGTCCCTAGCTCATTCGCCTGATTGACTATCGAATCGAGGAAATCATAGCTGAGATTGAGCTTGTTGCCGTACTCCGCAGCCCAGCATCCCGTGCAGTGCAGATTGCATGCGGATGTCGGATCGATGAGTATCGTCCATGGTATATTGCATCCGTATTTCTCCATTGCCGCCTTCTTCCTGCGTCCCCCGAGGATGGTGGCGTTGATGATGAAGTTCTCGAATGTCCTCTTCCTTACCTCTGGATCGATATCCGTCCAGAAGCTCTTCACGAGCCTGTACCAGTTGCTGTCCTTGTCGCCGAGATACTCATGTATGTACTTCAGCTGCTTCGATACAGTGCCTTCCTTCGCATCGAATCTGTCGACCCAGTCTATTATCCTGCCGATTGCCTCGTCAGGCTCCTTCTCATTGATGTACCCGAGAACCGTCTTCAGTGCGATGGCTTCTGCATTATCCTTTATGGAATTCCTCATGACTGCACCTCTCTTTCCCAGTAAGGAAAGATACCTACAGAACATTATAACGTCATTGGACAGAATCGTTAATATGACCGTATGGATCTATCTCAGCGTCAGCAGGCAGTACTCGGAAAGCCTTATCGCATGGTGCCTGAGATCAAGGAGGAAGGCAGCGGCATCCTCCTCGCTGCAGTCCTGGAGCCACCATGTGATCACCATCATCACGCTGCTTGCGAAGAACCGCGCGAAATCATCACCGGCGCATGCTGCTCCTTCCTTCTCCAGGAGCCTGCCGAAGAACGGGCAGAGCAGGCGTGACATCTCCTTGGCTCCCGGCCCATCCATGAGGTTCCTGTAGGATTCCCTTCTGGCGCCGAAGTGATGGCACAGGATCTCCAGTGCCTCCCATGCAGACGATACGGAGCTGGAGAGTATCTTCTCAAGATCCCTCGCCAGCATCCATCTGACCAGCTGCTCCTTGTCCGCGAAATGATAGTAGAAGCTCTTCCGCGAGAGGGAAGCCGTACCCGTAAGCTCCCCGATGGTTATCCCGCTCAGCGCTTTCCTCTGCATCAGGCGCTGCAGGGCCTCTGCCAGCTTCTCCCGAGTGCCCTCCGAGCGGCTGCTTGATGCAGTCGTCTCTCTTTGTGTGTATTTATCCATGAAATCCCCGCTTTGTCCGGTTTTGATACCGGCAATAAAGAGAATAGCAGAAACAGATAAAGCAGAAAGGAGGGTATTGGGCATCAGCTTCACAACACGGCCCTGAATTCATATCATGAGGTATGCTCACTCTTGATACGGTTTACCAGGCTTCCTTCGTGCTGAAGGAAGTGGCAAGGAATACGGATCTGATCCGCGCACCTCGTATGTTCCCGTCCGATGAGGTATATCTCAAGACGGAGAATCTCCAGACCACAGGGTCCTTCAAGGTCAGGGGCGCCTACTACAGGATATCGAGGCTCTCCGATGACCAGAAGAGGAAAGGCGTCATCGCATGCTCTGCCGGCAATCATGCGCAGGGTGTCGCGCTTGCCGCCTCAAGGCAGGGCATCGATGCTGTGATATGCATACCGGAAGGAGCTCCGATCTCCAAGGTCGAGGCCACCCGTGCCTATGGTGCAGCCGTGGAGCTCGTGAAGGGCGTCTACGATGATGCGTACAGCAGGGCCATCGAGATAATGAAGGAAACGGGGAGGACGATGATCCATCCGTTCAACGATCCCGATGTCATAGCGGGGCAGGGGACGATCGGGCTTGAGATACTCAACCAGCTTCCTGATGTGGACAATGTGATCGTGCCTGTCGGAGGAGGCGGGCTCATAGCCGGAATGGCATTCACCATGAAGCTCCTGAAGCCTTCGATAAAGGTCTATGGCGTGCAGGCGGCCGGGGCACCTTCGATGGTGAATTCGATCCATGACCATAAGATCGAGGAGCTTGCATCCGTATCGACGATCTCCGATGGCATTGCCGTGAAATGCCCTGGCGACCTGACATACTCGCTTGTGGATAAGTATGTCGATGATGTCGTGTCGGTGACGGATGACGAGACGGCAGTAGCCATACTCAGCATGATGGAGACGCAGAAGCTCGTCTCCGAAGGCGCCGGAGCCGTTGCAGTCGCGGCAGCTCTCTTCCACAGGATCCCCCTGAAGGGAAAGACCGTCTGCCTTGTCTCCGGCGGCAATATAGATGTCACCATCCTCTCGCGCGTCATCAACCGGGCCCTGATAAAGCAGGGACGCCTTGCGGATATCACCGTGGAGCTGATCGACAAGCCGGGACAGCTGGTGGAGGTCTCTTCGATAATCGCAGGTGCAGGTGCCAATGTCGTAGGCGTCTTCCATGACAAGACAGGGAATGAGAAGCAGCTCAACAACTGCACTCTCCGCGTGACGATGGAGACCAGGGACTTCAGCCATATCAATGAGATAAAGAGCAGGCTTTCCGCTGCCGGATTCCAGTTCGTCGGCGAGGGGCGGTGATGGAGTTCTTCTTCGATGTCGATGGCACGCTGCTTCCTTTCGGATCCTCCGTGCCTGCTAGCGCTTCGGAGGCCATCAGGCGCCTCCGTGCGGATGGGCACCATGCATTCCTCGCGACGGGGCGCAGCAGGGCAGAGGTCCCTGAGGGGATATACTCCATAGGCTTCGACGGCGGTGTCTTCTCCGCCGGTGCCGATGTGGTACTCGGCTCCCGGAGCATCTTCAGCGCCGCATTCACGGAAGAAGACAGGGGATATGCTATGGGATATTGCCGGGAAAAGGGCTTCCGCATGCTCGTGCAGACTGGTTCAGGCACATACATAACGGAGGAGGCGCTTGCCTTCTGGCGTTCCCTCATGCACAGGCATCTGGGGACAGAGGTCGTCATAGATTCGCTGCTGGTATCCGATTCCGTTCCACCTGAGGCCGCTGTCATCAAGATCCTCTATATCACATCGGGATATCCTGTGGAGAAGGTCCGGGAGGAGATAGGGCATCGCTTCTGCATCGTCGACAATACCGTGGGGCTTCCGCGGGAGAACATGGGCGAGATCGTCCTTCCGGGGATCACGAAGGCCACCGGCATCGACAGGCTGCTTGAAGCCCTCGGCAGCGATATATCGCAGACCGTGGCTTTCGGCGACGGCGCCAATGACATTGAGATGATAGAGCATGCTGCCCTTGGCATAGCGATGGGGAACAGCTCCGATGATCTCAAGGCAGCGGCGGATTGGATAGCTCCGGACATAGCCGATGACGGGCTGAGGATAGGCATCGATTTTGCCCTTCGGGTGCTTCCTTCTGTACACTAACCCGCAATATTGCAGAATTCTGCTTTCATTCTGCTGGAATCCATTCTAAACTGTATAAACAAAGGGGAGGCAGAGAATGGAGGAAAGAACAAGAGTCAAAGCTGAATACCGAAGTTCGCTCAGATCCAAGCGCCTTATAAGGGAAGCTCTCGTTTCCCTGATGCGGTCAAAGCCGTTCGAGAAGATCACGATCACTGATATAGTCAAGGAAGCAGACATAAACAGAGGAACATTCTATGCCCATTTCAAGGATACGTCCGAGGTCCTGGATTCCATCCGCACGAATATCGTGGCGGAGGTGCAGGAAGCATTCGGGACGATGACTCCTGATATAATACTCGCCAATCCTCTTCCGTTCTTCGAAGCACTCTCAGCCCTCCTTGCCAAGGACAGCGATTACTACCGCATGCTTTTCTCCGTGCCGGATTTCAGGAGCAGGATAGAGGAAAGCCGGAGCGCCGCTGTGGATTTCTTCATGAAGTCGACATTCGCGGAGAGATTTGCCGGCGACAAGGCAAGGCATGACAGGATCGAGATGGCCTTCGATTTCATGATATCCGCGGTGATAGGGGTGTATTACGATATCCTCTATGGGAAGATCCCGGTCGATCTTGAAATGGCTCCGGAGTTCATGACACAGCTCATCGGAGCGCTGGTCAGCCCGCTCTCGGATTCATTCAGATAATGCAGCAGCATGGGAAGAAGGGGAAGCAGCATGGGAAGAAGCCGGTGCTGAATCCTCCGTAGTTCCGTGACCAGTCCTCATATTGCATCCTGCGTCCGGATATCCTGTCGCGGAATGCCAGGTATGTCATGTTCCCGGGTTCCATCGAGATCGCCATGTCTATATCCCTCATCGCGCCTACGCTGTCGCCTGTATGGGCCTCCGCATATGCCATGAGGTAGTACCATCTCCCTGAGCGCCTTTCCACCGGTATGGACCTGAGCGTGTTTATGGCTTCGGCATATCTACGTGCGTTTATGTATGCGACAGCCGCCCTCAGCTCGATTGGCTCCTGGGTCTGCTGCGATGAATATCCTGATGAGTATCCGTATCCACCGCCATAGCCGAATGGCGATGACTGGCCGTATGACGAGGATGAGAAGCTTTCCTTGTGGTTGATTATCTGATCATAGGCCGCATTTATCTCCTGCATCTTCCTGGCTGCCTCCGGGCTGTTCCCCGCAACGTCAGGATGGTATTTCTTCGCGAGCGACTTGTACGCCTTCTTGACCTCTTCATCAGAAGCGCCGGGCCTCAGCCCGAGGACACTGTATGGATCCATCATTCCTTCTCTTCCTTGAATTTCGACCAGATCCCACTGTAAAGGATATTCCTCAGAATGAAAACATGCTGGTCAAGCGGCAGCCGCTCGAAAGCATCGGACGCGGAGGAGGCTGCATCCAGCAGCATCTCCCTCATCGCCGCGGCATCGATGCCCGCCGGAATCGGATTATAGCTACCGGTCCTGGCATCCCTTTTCCTGTCGCACCATGCATCCAGGAGGTATATGAAGCGCCCCAGGCTGCAGCCGAGAGCCCTGAGGTCATCCCTGAAGAACGAGGAGTCATCGCTGACGAACACCTCTCCGAGAAGCGTGCCGAATATCAGGGACATGCCTTCCGGGTCGCTGCATCCCGCCCCCTCATTCCTTCCGAGCTCATCAAGGTGGATGCGTATCGTCTCGCTCTGCCTCGGATAGCGTTCCTCGAGCATCGGAAGCAGGCGCCTCATCCTCTTCTCCGCATCGCGGTGCTTCCCTTCATCGTGCACCTGGTCCAGAAGGGAGTAATATCCGAGGAGCATCTGCATATCAGCGGCATACTCCGTGCAGGATGTGATGGTGTAGGCATGCTCCTTCACGGGATGCGGTATGCATCTTTCCGTCCCTGATGACTCCTCGGCTCCCGTGAGATCGGAAAGCACCATCTCGAGGAACACCATGTCGTAGCTGAGCGCCATCATGGCCTTCTGCCCGTAGCGCTCCCTCAGCACCCTGCAGAGCCCGCAGTAATGCGCCTTGTAGACTGCCTTCTCCTCCTTTGACAGCGATGATCCGTTTGCAAGCACGTATCCGAACATATCATGTCCTCTTTATGAACTGATGGGAGCACCGGGGGCATGTGATCCTGATCTTCCCCTTGCCTCTGGGGACACGGCATTCGGTTCCGCATTCCGGGCATCTGAAGTATGCATGCGTCTTCAGATCCTCCTTCCTTGCCTTCTTCCTCGCTTTCTCCTCGGTTGTGGAGGAGAACGAGCGGAGGAATGAGAGGAACTTCTCGTTCTCTGCCCTCCGTTTTGCCGTATTCATGCTGAGCATCCTGAAGGCGGCCACGGCGACAAGCGCTGCGGCCACTGCTGTGACAGCTGCTCTTGCTGCCTCCTCCGATATTACGGAGGCTGCGGCAGCCAGCACCAGGGCCACGGCTGTGAGGAATACGGATAGCTGATCGGAGCCATTGCGGCCTGAGAAGAAACCATTTGCCATATCTGTGAATATCGTATCAAAAGGCATGCAAGTCAAATCCGCATTGACCATCTTCCCCCTTTTCCCTGATAATCGCAGCAGACGGAAGCCTTCGCTGCATTGAAAATGGTGCTGCGTCGTCCCCGCTATCCGGATTCCATCGCATCTGCATCAGGAGAGGGAAATGCCTGAAGGAAAGGAAAAGGGCATCGGGCAGCATATCGTGTCCGTGCTCAATGGAATGGCGCAGGGGCTTTTTGCGTCACTGATCATCGGTCTCATCATCAAGCAGATAGGCACTTATGCCGGAATAGGCTGGCTTTCCTATTTCGGACAGGTCGCGCAGTATCTCACAGGGCCATCGATAGGTATCGGGGTTGCCTGGAGCATCGGAGCCAAGGGGCTTTCCCTCTTTGCCGCCGCAGCTGCAGGGGCCATCGGTGCCGGGACGGTCACGATAGATGCCGCAGGGACGGCAGCCATAGCCTCCGGAGAGCCTCTCGGGGCATGCATCGCGGCTCTGGCAGGGGCGGCAGCAGGCAAGTGGATAACGGGGAAGACGAAAGCCGATATAATACTCGTTCCATTCACGACGATCATGATAGGCGGACTTGCAGGCATGCTTGTCTCCCCGTTCGTCGCGGCTCTCATGGGAGCGATCGGCGCATTCATCAACCGCCTCACCATGCTCTATCCATTCCCGATGGGCATCCTGGTATCCGTTGTCGTCGGGATGGTGCTCACCCTTCCGATAAGCTCTGCCGCGATATGCATATCCCTTGGGCTTTCCGGGCTGGCCGCAGGGGCTGCATGCGCGGGCTGCGCGGCGCAGATGGTGGGCTTCGCGGCAATCAGCTTCCGCGAGAACGGTGTCGGAGGCCTTATAAGCCAGGGGCTGGGCACATCGATGCTCCAGATACCGAATATCTGGAGGAACTGGCGCATCTGGATACCCCCTACCGCGGCAAGCGCCGTCACGGGCCCGATATCCACATGCCTTCTGAAGATGACGAACAACGCGGCAGGGGCAGGCATGGGCACCAGCGGGCTGGTCGGCCAGTTCAATGCCGTTGCCGAGATGGGGGCATCCTCCCTTCCTGCGATAGCTGCAGTCCATTTCCTGCTTCCCGCTCTCCTCTCGCTTGCATTCGCATTCCCGCTCCGCAGATGCGGCTGGATAAAGGACGGGGATATGAAGCTCCCTGACTGAGGGAGCTTGCTTTTATTCCCTCGGGGGAGTATCTCAGGGGTATGGATATCATCGCGCACAGAGGATACAGCGGGGCATACCCCGAGAATACGATGCTTGCGTTCAGGAGGGCCGTGGAGGCCGGTGCCGACGCAATCGAGCTGGATGTGCATCTCTCCAGTGACGGAGAGGTCATGATCATGCATGATGAGGCGCTGGCCAGGACCACCGGGAAGGATGGTGCGGTCTCCGATTTCACCAGGGCGGAGCTTGAGAGCATATCTGCAGGGAAGACGAAGAACGGCATCTTCGGATTCACGCCCATCCCATCGCTTGAGGAGTATCTCTCCTTCATCTCGTCCAGGGGGATATACACGAACATAGAGTTCAAGACAGCGCCGGTGTACTATCCGGGGATAGAGGAGAAGGTCCTTTCCCTGGTCCATCGCTTCGGTGTGGAGGACAGGGTGCTCTTCTCCTCATTCAACTGGCTGACGCTCTTCCGCCTCCGCGCCCTTGAGCCGGGGATCCCCATTGGATTCCTCTTCGACGGGATGATCCTCAGGAACATCGGGAGGGAGATAAGGGAAGCCGGATTCGAGTGCTATCATCCGTCTCTCCGGATACTCGATGCCGCAGCTGTGCATGAGCTCAGGGCGAACGGTGTCAGGATCAATGCATGGACAGTCAATGATGAGGCGGATATCCGGAGATGCTCAGAGTGGGGCATCGATGGGCTGATAACCAATGAGCCTGAGAGGGTGAGGGCCGCCATCGGCATTGGAGCTTCTTCCTGAAATCTGATATAAGGATAAGGCGGAGTGCTTTATGGAGATAAGACTTAGGAATCTCAGAAGGAGCTATGGCCAGCTCCATGCCGTGGAGGATGTGTCGCTGACGATACCTTCTAACACGGTATATGGGATCATAGGCAAGTCGGGGGCAGGCAAGTCGACGCTTGTGCGCCTCGTGTCGATGCTGGAAGTCCCTGATCAGGGGGAGGTCTACTATGATGATAAGAGGGTGGACAATCTCCCGAAATCCGAGCTGATAGCCGAAAGACGGCATATTGGGATGATATTCCAGACATTCAACCTCTTCTCATCGCGCAATGCGGCAGGGAATATCGCATATCCGATGGAGATATGCCATATGGATAAGGAGCATATAAGGAGGCGTACGGAGGAGCTTCTGGAGCTTGTCGGCCTGCAGGGAAGGGGGGACGCCCCTATATCCACGCTCTCCGGCGGGCAGAAGCAGCGTGTCGCGATCGCGCGTGCGCTCGCCACCGATCCCGAGATACTCTTCTGCGATGAGGCCACCAGCGCCCTCGATCCACAGACCACCCGCTCGATCCTTGCGCTGATCAAGGAGATACAGAAGAAGATGAACCTCACCGTCGTGATGATCACGCATCAGATGGAGGTTGTCCGTGATGCATGCGACAGGGTCGCGGTGCTGGATTCCGGCAGGATCGTGGAGGAGGGCAGGGTCTCTGATATCTTCGCCTCCCCGCGCCATCCCGTGACGAAGGATTTCCTCTCATCGCTGGCTACGGTCAGGGAGTCCATCGTCAGGTGGTCGAAGGAAGGCGGCCACTACACGCTCCGCTTCCGCGGCTCCAAGACCGATGAGCCGATCATCTCCGCAGTCTCATCATCCACAGGCGCTGTATTCAACATCCGTGCGGCTGGGGTGCAGAACGTGGACGGAGAGGAGATCGGTGTCATGATCACCGATATAGGCCCTGATGCAGAGGCAGCAGGCAAGGCCGTTGCCATGCTGCGCAGCAAGGGCGTCTATGTCGACGAGGCGGAGGAGGTGTGAAATGTCCACTATGATGAATCTTGTCCTTGAGGCTACATGGCAGACAGCCGTCATGGTATTCCTCTCCACCATATTCTCGATGCTCCTTGGTTTCCCTATAGGGGTGCTGCTGCATGTCACTGGTTCTGAGGAAAGCGGCGGCATAATCCCGCATCCGGTGTTCTGCAGCGTGCTTTCGAGGATAGTCAACGTCCTCAGGTCATTCCCGTTCCTGATCCTGATGATCGTCCTGATGCCTCTCTCCCGCCTGATAATAGGCACAAGCATCGGGACGATGGCCACGGTGATCCCCCTTTCGATCGCTGCGGCTCCGTTCGTGGCCAGGGTCATAGAGTCTTCGCTGAAGGAAGTCGATCCGGGGGTCGTGCAGGCTGCGAAAGCGATGGGATCCACGAACTGGCAGATCATTGCCAAGGTCCTGATCCCCGAAGCGCTGCCGTCTCTTGCCTCTGGCGTGACGCTCACGATAATAAACCTCATAGGCTACTCCGCGATGGCAGGAGCCATCGGAGGCGGGGGGCTGGGAGACCTTGCCATACGCTATGGGTACCAGCGCTTCCGTCCATCCTACATGGTTGCCGCCGTTGTGATAATAATAGTGATGGTTGAGCTCATACAGTTCATAGGCGACAGGATAAGCTCGCATCTTATGTCCAAGCGCTGAAAGAAGATAGGCACTCCCAATGAAAAGAGTGCCTTTATTATGCTGCAAAATCATTGCATAAACTTCCATCTTTATGCATAATGTAGACATCTCAGATAAAGGAGGACGAAGATGTACAGCTTTACTTTCACATCGATCATGATGTCCTCCATGATGATGCCCGTCAGGGCATAGTATTCATTTTTCCACCACATCATCATTTCCAGCAGAGAGGGTCCCAAGGGGACATGGCATCGAACGGTATATCCGTAATTCTTGGAGATAATATATGAAGAAGATTCTCACAGTTGCTCTTGCAGTCATCGCACTCACGGTTCCGGCATTCGCAAGCGGTGCCCAGGAATCAGATCCGAACGTCATCAAGGTCGGTGCAACACCTGATCCGCATGCCGCCATGCTCTCGCAGGTGGTCGATCAGCTCGCGGATGAGGGCTACACCCTCGAGATCGTCGAATTCACTGATTATGTGACGCCGAACGAGGCTCTCGAATCAGGTGAGCTTGATGCGAATTTCTACCAGCACCTCCCGTACCTTGAGTCAGCGAATGCTGAGAGAGGATACCATCTCGTGTCGGCTGGCGGCATCCATATCGAGCCTCTTGCCGTATACAGCGACAAGCATTCATCGCTTGATGCGATCCCCGATGGTGCCACCATCGCGATCCCCAACGATCCCACGAACGAGGGAAGGGCTCTCCTCCTGCTTCAGAGTGCAGGCCTGATCACCCTCAGCGATGGTGCAGGGCTTGAGGCCGTGCCTGCGGATATCGCAGACAACCCGAAGAAGCTCTCATTCTCCGAGATCGAGGCAGCTTCGCTTCCACGCGTGCTTCCCGATGTCGATGCAGCTGTCATCAACGGCAACTACGCAATCCCGGCAGGCCTCATCGCAACACGTGACGGGCTTTTCGTGGAAGGTGCCGACAGCCCGTATGTGAATGTGATCGCAGTGCGCGATGGAGATGAGAACGCACCGAAGATCCAGGCCCTGGTTGCTGCGCTCAAGAGCGAGGCGGTGCAGGCATATGTGGCCGAGCGCTATCCCAATGGTGAGGTTGTCCTCGTAGACTGATCCTGGCCGCGCCGGATGATTGAGGGGGTCCTTCTTCGGGACCCCTTCCGCATTTCCATGAAGCCTGTGCTCCAGCCTGATCCTGCTGTACAATAGGCAGGAGGAGGCACAGGATGATCAGCGACAGCGACCTCATCGCATTCTGCCAGGAGGCCATACGGATCCCAAGCGTATCAGGACATGAGAAGGAGGTGGCAGCTCTCATGAGGAGCCGCATGCTCGGCTGCGGCTTCGATGAAGCGGAGATCGTCACATATGGCAGCGTGCTTGGCTGCATACATGGCAGGAGGAAAGGTCCGAGGATCCTCATGGATGGGCATATCGACACGGTTCCTGTCATCGACAGGGATGAGTGGGTGCATGATCCGTTCTCCGGGGAGATCGAGGATGGGAGGATCTATGGGCGCGGCACTTCCGACATGAAGGGCAGCGTTGCCGCGATGATCACGGCAGCCGCAGGATTCGCAGAGGAGACAGGGAAGGATTTCGCCGGGGATATCTACGTCTCCTGCACGGTCCATGAGGAGTGCTTCGAGGGCGTATCATCGCGTATCATCTCATCCCTTGCCGATCCTTCTTTCGTAATAATCGGGGAGGCTACATCGACGACTGTCAAGATCGGGCAGCGCGGAAGGGCCGAGGTGGTTGTCGAGACTGAGGGCGTGAGCTGCCATTCCTCGAATCCCGAGAAGGGCCGGAATGCCGTGTACGGCATGATGGCAGTGATCGGTGAGATCAGGAAGATAGTCCCCAGCGAGCATCCGGTCCTCGGACGCGGCATCCTTGAGCTTACTGACATCAAGAGCTTCCCATATCCCGGGGCATCCGTCGTGCCGTCGCTCTGCCGTGCCACGTTCGACAGGCGCACGCTCGTAGGGGAGGATGAGGGCATCATACTCTCCCAGGTCAACGAGGCCATCGCACGGGCGGTGGCTGCCGATCCTGGAATCAGGGCGAGATGCTATATCGCTGAAGGCGAGGGGAAATGCTGGACAGGCGAGACGATAAAGGCCAGGCGCTATTTCCCCGCATGGCTCACCGATGAGAGGAACCCCTATGTGCAGAAGGCCCTCCAGGGGCTGAAGGAGGCAGGGATAGAGGCTCCCGTATCCCATTTCTCATTCTGCACCAACGGCAGCCACTATGCAGGGGAGCGCGGCATCCCATGCATCGGCTATGGTCCTTCTCTGGAGAGCCTCGCGCATGTGCGTGACGAGTATATCGGGATAGATCAGCTCGTGAAGGCCGCATGCGGTTTCCAGTCCATGCTGCGCAAGCTGATGGCGTGAAGCCAGCTGTCATCCGCCTCGGTATGCGCTAGAATGCAGCTATGGATATCCTCCAGATCGTATTCATATCCTTCCTCTCGCTTATAGTGGTCCTTCTTGCCGTGATCCTCTTCCGGCAGGGACGGGGCGGCAGGGCAGCGATGGACAGCTTCCGTTCATCCCTTGAGCAGCGTCTCCAGTCGATAGAGGGCCAGATGCATTCCCTTTCCGAATCAACCCGCTCGAGCCTTGTCTCGATATCCGAATCGGAGAGGAAGCAGATGAGCCTCTTCTTCGCGGAGAACAGGGCGCTGGGTGACAGGCTCTCTGCAGCCAGCAGGGAATCGTCAGAGGCGATGAAGGCATCGGTCGAGGCCATGAGGCGGGAGAACCTCGAGGCGCTTGGCAGGATCCTGAAGGAGACCTCGCTGATGATAGACAAGGTCAGGGAGGGAATGGACAGGATCAGGGAGGACAATGACAAGCAGCTTGCGTCCATAAGGGGAACTGTGGAGGAGAAGCTCCAGAAGACCCTCGATGACAGGATAACGGCCTCGTTTGCCGAGGTGACGAAGAACCTTGAGGCGCTGTACCAGTCGATAGGGGAGATGAACAGGCTGGCAGGCGATGTCTCATCGCTGTCGCGCATGTTCTCCAATGTGAAGGTCCGCGGAACCTGGGGCGAGGTGCAGGCTGGAACGATCCTCTCGGATATGATGACACCTTCCCAGTATGTCGCCAACTACGCCCCGCGGCGGGGTGGTCCCATTGTAGAGTTCGCAATAAGGCTGCCGGGGAAGGAAGAGGGTGACGATGTCTTCCTGCCGATCGACTCAAAGTTCCCCACCGAGGATTTCATCAGGTATTCGGAGGCCGTGTCCGGCGGCGATGAGGATGCCGTGGCTTCCTCCCTCAAGGAGCTCAGGGCCAGGGTCATATCCGAGGCCAGGGATATACGCGACAAGTACATAGTGCCGCCGAAGACCACGGATTTCGCGATCCTCTTCGTCCCGACAGAGAGCCTCTATGCGGAGCTTCTGAGGATGGGAGGCCTTGCGGAGACGCTGCAGGAGACATACAAGGTTGTCCTTACCGGGCCTACGAATTTCTCCGCCCTCATAAATTCCCTGCAGCTTGGATTCCGGACACTGCAGGTCGAGAAGAACACGAAACGCATCTGGCAGCTCTTCCGTGAGCTCAAGGCGCAGTTCCACCGCTTCGGAGAGGACCTCGAGAAGACACAGGAAGCCATAGACAGGGCATCCGACAGGCTGGGCAATGCAGTAAAGCGCAACAGCATGATCTCCGGGAAGCTCGGGAAGATAGAGCTTCCCGATGATGCTGCCTCCCCGGAGGAGATAGAGGCCTCTGATCCTGGTCCCCGGGAGCCTGTGTAGGTGGAATCCGATGGCGTAATGCAATATAGTCTATCCAGTGGAGGAACCATGAAGAGGATCGTTGTTCTTGCTCTGCTGCTTCTTGCGGCAGCGAGCGTATATGCCCTGGGCTCACCTGAGACAAATGATGTCCCTGAGGAGTATGAGATTGCCGATACATGGTACGATGGCGCTCCGATCATAGAGGATGCGGAGGGCACTGAGTACTATCTTGCCTCAGAGAGCGAGGCATACAGGATATACGAAGGCAAGCCCAGGAACTATAATGACAGGAAAGGCAAGCAGTACATGTACTGCCATGATGCCGTCGCCGATGTCTATATCCCGATGCGGGGAGAGGATGGGGACCTCGAGAAGCAGCTGAAGCGGAAGGATACGGAGGAGAGGATCCCATACATGCTTGACAATGTATTCATCATCCCTGCCGCTGTCGATACGATAGCACCAGAGACGATGACCTCCTATTATTCCGAAATCATTGTGCGCGATGGGAATGAGACATTCGCTGTGCTCGATGACGGATTGTATGACAAGACCACGAAGACGCTTGTGCGCACTCCACGTCTCAGTTTCAATGATGAGTTTGAGATCCCGGAGGGAATCACGGGAATAGGGCCGTATGCAATCAACGGGGCGGATTCAAATGGGAAGTCCCCTCTGATAACCATTCCATCTTCAGTGACGCATATCGATCCTGATGCATTCAGGGACTGCACGGGATGCAGGCTGTCATTCTCCGAGGTGTCCCCTGATGCTGATTTCACCATAGACGGTGGCATCGTGTACGACAGGGACAGGACCATGATCATCTATGCAATCCCTGTCGGGAACGTCTATTTCGGATCAAGCGGCATAGCTCTTCCCGATACTCTGCTCTCGATACCTGACGACTTCGCAGAGGGCGTGGGGCGCACATTCTCCGTCACCATCCCGGATAGCGTGAGGCATATAGGGGATATGGCATTCGCAGGTGAGCATCATGAGACGAACTACACGCTCGGCAGCAGGACCTGGACAGACAGCAAAACCAAGCGCATCACCATCTGCGGAGACTTGCCGGAGGATCTCGAGAGCATTGGGGTTGGTGCATTCGAGTATGCGGTCTTTGATGATGGAACTATCACGATTCCTGCAGCGATATCCAGGATCCCGAATGCCGCTTTCCTTGGTATCATCGGTGTCGATTCAATCGTGATACCATCTGCTGTGAAGTCCATCGGCTACGGCGCTTTCAGGGAATCCAGCATCAGGAATGTCGTGATTTCCGATGGTGTCGAGTCCATCGAGGACAATGCTTTCAGGGACATGCCGAAGCTTGGGAGCATCAATATACCATCTTCTGTGGCTTCGATAGGTGAGGATATACTTGCCGGAAGCGTGGAGGCGGAGATAGTGATTGATGAGTCATGTCCTGTATACGATGAGATCAAGGAGCAGTACGGCGAGCAGATAAAGGAGACCGTGGACTGGCTTCAGTGAATAAATATGCAGCATCTTGACAATACATGCATAAAAATGCATTATGGATGCATATAGGAGACCAAGCATGAATCTCAAGGGAAGAAGCTTTCTGACACTCAAGGACTATTCGAAGGATGAGATACTCTATCTCATCAGCCTTGCTGCTGAGCTCAAGAAGAAGAAGAGGAAGCAGCCTGTCGATCCCGGAGTGCATGGGCATCTTCTTGCAGGGAAGAACATAGTCCTTCTCTTTGACAAGACCTCCACGAGGACAAGATGCTCGTTCGAGGTCGCGGCTTACGATGAAGGCGCGGGGGTGACGTTCCTCACCAATTCGCAGATGGGGAAGAAGGAATCGCTGGAGGATACCGTCAAGGTCCTGGGAAGGATGTATGACGGTATCGAGTACAGGGGCTTCGAGCACAGCATCGTCGAGGATATAGCGGCGTATTCCGGAGTTCCTGTATGGAATGGCCTGACGGATGATGATCATCCGACACAGGTGCTGGCTGATTTCCTCACAGCCTATGAGCATCTGGGGAAGCCTCTTGATGAGATGAAGCTCGCATATGTCGGGGATGGGCGGAACAATGTCGCCAACGCTCTGATGATAGGAGCGGCGAAGGTGGGCATGGATTATGCCGTGGCCACGCCTCAGTCCCTCCTGCCCTCCGCCTCGCTCGTGGATGGCTGCAGGATGTGGGCTGCGGAGAATGGCTCATCGGTATCCATCACCTCCGATCCGTATGAGGCCGTGAAGGATGCGGATATCATCTATACCGATATCTGGTGCTCGATGGGCGAGGAGGACAAGATGGCGGAGCGCATCGAGCTTCTCAAGCCATATCAGGTGACTGCCTCCCTCATGAAGTCCACGGGAAAGGAGACGACCATCTTCGAGCACTGCCTGCCGTCGTTCCATGACCTCAACACATCGACGGCCCAGATGGTCTATGAGAAGTTCGGGCTGAAGGAGATGGAAGTCACGGATGAGGTCTTCAGGAGCCCGGCATCCGTTGTCTTCGATGAGGCTGAGAACAGGATGCATACCATTAAGGCAGTGATGGTCGCAACCCTTTCCGACACCCTCAAGTTCTGATCATCCAAGGAATCGTCTGAGAAGGGCTTCCTCTGCTTCGGGGAAGCTCTTCTGCATCATGGCCATCAGGAGGCCATGCGCTTCCTGGGGGCTGTACCTGTCCATCCTCTCCTCGAATCCTCCGTAGACGGCATCAGTGAGCGCATAGCGCGCGATTCCCCATCCATATGGCCTTCCATCCTTCGTGAGGCGGTAATCGAATCCCGATACCATCATGAATGTCTTCATCTGCAGCTCCCCGCATGCCTTGTCGAATGAGGACTTCGCAAGACGTGACTTGAGGCGGAGGAATGTCGACATCTCATCCCCTGTCTCCTCAAGGATCGAGTAGACTGTCCTCTCACCTCTGGATACCAGCCCGTCGCTGACCATGCCCTCGAAGTCATAGCCGTCGCGGCGGTATGCTGCAAGCAGGAGCAGCATCTCCTCTGTGATGAACCCCGGATGGGAACGGAAGAAACGGCCATAGGCACAGCCTGTCATCCGCATCACGCGGTCCTTCCAGTCCCAGACGCCGAGCCCTTCCGGAGGGAACCAGACGGAACTGTCAGATAGCTCCTCTGCGGAGAATCCCGGGATCCCCGCATTGAAGAAGGGCAGGAATCCGTATTGCGATATGATGGCTGCCATATCCTCTGGCGTTCTTATCCTCATGCCTACATGATAATGCCAAAGCGATGGATTATGGATGCGGAATATGTAAACTATATACGCTTTCAGGTTTACACAATAGGGCTGCTGATGATACCATCCCCATCATGGAAGCTGCGCTCAGGACCGAGGACCTCAATCTTGGAATAAACGGCAATCAGATCCTTTCGGATATCTCCATGTCGCTGGAGAAAGGCGCTTTCGCGGCTCTCTGCGGCAGGAACGGGGCTGGGAAGAGCCAGCTCATGCGATGCCTGAAGGGGCTCAGGAAGCCATCATCCGGAAGGATCCTGCTGGATGGCCGTGAATCATCGCCGGGAGAGCGCATGAGGCGGATCGCGCTTGTCTTCCAGAGTGCGGAGATGCAGATCGTATCGCAGAGCGTGGAGAAGGATGTCGCATTCGGTCCCGAGAACCTCGGGCTGGACAAGGCGGAGGTGGAGAGCAGGGTGGAGGAGGCTCTCTGCCTTATGGGCCTTGAGGATAAGAGGCGGCAGAGGCCGCAGACGCTCTCCGGAGGGGAGCTGAGGAAGACCGCCATCGCGGGGGTGCTTGCAATGCATCCGAGCGTGCTTCTCCTTGACGAACCGTTTGCCAATCTGGATTATCCTTCGACGCTTTCCGTCATCCGTGCGCTCATCTCACTGCATGAGAGGGGGTATACGATACTGGTGGTATCGCACGAGGCGGAGAAGTTCCTTGCCCATACCGATACGCTCCTGATAATGGATAATGGCCGCCTCGTGGAATGCGGGCCATCGGAGGACGTATACGGTGCGCTCCGCGATTACGGTGTATATCTTCCTCCATCCTGCTCATTCGGGGATCTTGCATGGCTGAAGGCGTGATCTTCCATTACCGCGCTTCCGATAGCTTCCTCTCGCGGATGAATCCCAATGCGAAGCTTCTGTCGCTGCTCGTGTTCTCGGCCATGGTCTCCTCAGCATGCCCGGAAGCCGTGCTCGGCCTGTCGGCGCTGATGCTTGCGCTGGCTATCTGCATCAGGCTTCCTTTCCGTGCATATCTTAAGGAAGGCGTGTTCTTCATAGCTGTCGCGATGCTCATGGCCCTGTCCTCAGCTGCGGAGACAGGCGATGCAATGATTGCCATGGCCTCCGGAATCGGCTTCCTGGCCGTGGTCCTTGCCTCGATGCTCCTTGCCGATACGACGATGCCTGATGATATCTCGCGTTCCCTGGGCTCGGCGCTGTCCCGCCTGATTGGAAAGCGTGCATTCACCATCGCGGCAGCCCTTGAGATGACGATATCGATGATACCCATCATAGTCGACTGCACAGCCAGCATGTTCGAAGCACGGCGCTCACGCTCCGCATCCTTTGCCCGCCATCCGCTCCGCTCAGTCACCGAGTTCTCCATAGCGGCAGTCTCGGATCTTGTCTCAAGGGCGGAGGCATATACCGATGCGCTCTATGCGAGGGGATATGATGCAGGGGCAAGGCGGGGTGCTCCGTCCTACCGTGCCGGCGATGTCGCTGTGATCATCGGGGATCTCGCTGTCCTCGCCTTGTGGATGATACTGCCTCATGCAATCTGATGGATGGACATATCAGGATATATTTTGTAAACTTAATTATAGATAAAGGTTTACATAATATGGAGAGAAAGCAGATACTCAGGATTGTCCTCACCGCTCTTTTCGCAGCACTCATCGCAGCAGGTGCATTCATCAGGATACCCCTTGTCCCGGCGCCGATGACGCTTCAGACGCTCTTCCTGCTGATAGCCGCGCTCTGCCTGCCTTTCCGCCTTGCTGTGGCAAGTACGGCAGCATATCTCTTCCTTGGGGCCGTGGGGCTTCCCGTCTTCACATCAGGCGGCGGGCTTGCCGCGCTTCTCGGACCTACCGGAGGCTATCTCATCGGCCTTCTGCCAGCCTCTGTTGTTGGGGCCGCGGTGATGCTCATTGGGAAGGGCACCCGCATCGCAGCATTCCTCTCCGCCTCTGCCTCTACGATCATCGTCTATCTTGTGGGGCTTCCCTGGCTATCGATGAAGCTGGGTGGGCTTCCGCTTGCCGCAACGCTCAGTGCGGGGCTTGTTCCATTCATAGTGGGGGATGTGCTGAAGATAGCCATTGCCGCAGCGGTTGCTCCTGCTGTGCGCCCCAGGATCGCCGAGCTCCTTTCCGCCGATGAGTGATGCGAAGGCTGGATCTCGGATTGGGTGATTGCCCCGTGTACTACCCGCGGACGGAATCGAACCGTCATCCTTCCCTCCGGAGGGGAATGCACTATCCATTATGCTA
>CALXYI010000037.1 GCA_944392935.1 uncultured Spirochaetaceae bacterium | reverse complement strand
AGGTTGGTGGCGATGTTGCTCAGGGTGCTGTCAAGGCACAGGGCTTCTCCATCACACCGATGGTCAAGGTATCCTTCTGATAGCTTCAGAGGCTTACTTGCAGGGCAGGCTCCTTCGGGAGCCTGTTTTGCTGTCTCTGTGGAATATCCCCTGATTTGACAGTCTTGGATCTGTTTGTCAGGCATTCGCTGATGAAATGTGATGCATTATTGTGCATGCTGATTCCATGGAAATATTGTCTACCAATGTCAGATTGCTGATATCCATGCTATTGGCATGGTCCAGGTGTACGCTTGTTGTTTTGAAGGTGATTATCCTCAATGAATTGGCAGCAATGCAGATTCAGGGCGTAATGATAGATGATTGGAGCAGTATGGATATGACCTCTCCGTAAAATTTTTACGGATACTGATTGAAGATTCATTCCAATCTGCCATAATCTATGATACGGGAGGAGGACTATGCTCAGGAAATTCGCAGTAGCTAACTTCAAGAACTTCAAGGACCGTATCGTACTGGATCTTTCAAGGCACCGAAATTATGAATTCAATGATTTTGCCATCAGGGGAGGGATAATCAAGGATGGGATAGTCTATGGACGCAATGGATGCGGGAAATCAAATCTGGGGATTGCGATATTCGATATCATCAATCATCTCTCCCAGAATATGAAGGATCCCCATCATTATTCCAATGCAGTGTATGCTGGCAATCCGGAGGGCTACATGCGGTTCGAGTATTCCTTTGATTTCCACGGGTTGATCGTGGATTATTCCTATGCAAAGGACAGCCGCAATGCACTGAAGGAAGAATATCTATCAGTCAATGGTCAATCGGTATTCTCCCGTAATGGGGATTCCCTGGATATCGATAGGACACAGTTCGCTCTGACAGATGAGAATATCGAAGCTCTAGGCCGGAATTCGAATAATATATCCATAATCAATTTCCTGGTAGCTTCATTTCCTCTTACTGATGATCATTATCTGAATCAGCTTATCAGGTTCGTGAATTCAATGCTTTGGTTCAGGTGCCTTGAAGGGAGAGGTTTCATGGGATTGCTGAATCAGGGAGAATCATTGATGGAGTATATCATCAAGAATGATCTTGCAGCCGATTTCAGCGATTTCCTGAAAGATGTAAGCAAGCAGGAATTCGTCTTCGCAGCACCAAAGAAAGATGATAAGGAGCTTTTCTGCCTGATAGAGGGCAAGCGCATGCCGTTCAGCGCGACAATGTCCACTGGAACCAGTTCGCTTCTTCTCTTCTATTTCTGGCTGAAGCACCTTGATGGTGTCTCATTCTTATTCATAGATGAATTCGATGCCTTCTACCATTTTGAGCTTGCGGCTGCAATCTGCAGGAAGCTGTTCCAGCAGGAATGCCAGGTCCTCCTTACCTCCCATAATACATATCTTATGGGGAATGATATCCTTCGGCCAGACTGCAATTTCATCCTCAAGGATAACCGCATAAGGGCTTTGTGTGACTGTACGCCGAAGGATCTCAGGTATGGGCATAACATTGAGAAATTATTCCGCGGAGGTGCTTTCGATTTATGAAGCTGTTCATATTCGAGGGGGAAGAACGTGAACCTGCCATATTCAGATCCATGGAGTATCTATTCTTCAGGGAAAGCCAGGATAAGATCATCTGCTCCTATGGCAATAACATATATAATCTTTACAAGGAGATTTCAGATGACGGGACAATCACTGATGATCTTTATTTTCAGGATATTGTCCCTGTACTTCAGGCCAGGCTGGATGGGGATTCGGGGAATCCGCTTCTCGGTATAGACCGGTCTGATATATCAGAGATATATCTTTTCTTTGATTACGATATCCATAATCAGAATATGGCAGGTACACTGGATCCTGCTGATCTCAATGAGCAGCTTGCTGCGCTCCTGGCTTTCTTTGATGATGAGACTGATCATGGAAAGCTTTACGTGAACTATCCTATGGTCGAATCAATCCGGTATACGAAAAGACTTCCGGATCATGGATACAATGCATATACCTATCCTGTTGCTGGTTTGGCATCTTTCAGGGAGGCAGCCGCCGATTTCTCATACTATAAGAACCTTGATTTCATTGCTCTCCGATTCCGCAGGAACAGGGAGATCGTAGTACCCTCGGAAGCTAAGCTGAAGAATCTTCAGAGGAACTGGAAGCTGCTTGCTATGCAGAATGCAATGAAGGCAGATTATATATGCAATGGCAGGAATGAAATGCTTCCGCTGATTCATGATATAGCGCAGATGCATATATTCAGCAGCCAGCGGTATGGATTCTTCCCTGAAGGAAATATCTCAATACTGAACTCATTTCCTCTGTTCCTGTATGAGTATTTCGGAACAGCGTTCTGTGATATTGATGAATTGCTGTGATGGTTTGCCCTGTCGCTTCTGAGCTTCCGGGACAATCTGCAGCCAGCCCTGCTGCTCTTTGACTGTATTTCATTCCAGGAGAAATTTTGCTGGAACAGGGATTCCCTTATATGACGATGGCCCATGAATAGGGGATGTTCCTGGCCAGGAACCTTTTGATACGGAGAGGACCTTCTGGATAGGCCATTCGCGGCTTGCATCCGGTCAGTCATTCCACAGAGACGCTATCATCTCTGGGTTCTTGATGCGGAAGACGGGAGCGTCCGATGCCCGATAACGGCCATGGACATGGATACGGAGCAGTATTGATAGTCATAATTCAATACAAAGTATTGTCAGAGTATATATCCTGTATTATCATATAAATACGGAGGAAAAAGATGAACACAGTCTCATTCAAGATAGATAACGATGACAAGGAACAGGCTCAGGCCCTGTTTGAATCGATGGGGCTTTCCTTTTCAGGAGCGATAAACCTGTTCATCAAGGCTTGCCTCAACACAAGGAGCATTCCTTTCGAGATAAAGGCTCCTTCATATGAACAGCTTATAAGGAACAGGCTGAAAGAAGCAGAAGACCCCGGCCAGCTCAGTCCCCGATTCAAGGATGTTGACAGTCTTATGAGATCACTCGATGCTTGAAATCCGCTACATCAATTCGTTCAAGAGGGATTATAAGAGAGCAAAGAAACGCGGATACGATATGTCCAGGCTGGCCGAGATCATCATGATGATAGCTTCCAGGGAACCTCTGCCTGAGAGATTCCGGGATCATCAGCTGAAGGGAAAGGGATTCAAAGGCTGCCGGGAATGCCATATAGAGCCCGATTGGCTCCTGGTGTACAGGATCATCGAAAATGAGCTTGTGCTCGAGCTTCTGCATACGGGGACGCACAGCGACCTGTTCTGATACCATAAGCAGCCAGGGGAGCCTAGGACTGTTGCTTTGACGATGAGGAGCTATCATCACGGCATGAAAGAGCTTCTCTGTGTCGGAAATCTGATGAGGAATATCAATGAGGAGCTGCTTTCCTTTGATGATTCTGATGACGGTATGTCCAGCCTCTTCTGAGCTTCCGGAACAATCCGCAGCCAGCCCTGCCGCCGCTCTTTGACTGCATTTCCCCTATCCATTATGATGCGGCTATGACTGATGGGTTTGTTAAGGTGGCTGCCGCGTCACCTGATCTGAAGGTTGCAGATCCTCTGTACAACGCAGGGGAGATAGTCGATATAATCAGGAAGGCTGATGATGCAGGCGTGAAGATCCTTGTCTTCCCCGAGCTCTCGGTCACTGGATACACATGCGGTGATCTCTTCTTCCAGAAGAGGCTCCAGAAGAGCGCCGAGGATGCGCTCTCGCTCATCATGAAGGACACCGCCGCTTCCGATGCGCTTGTCTTCGTCGGCTATCCCTTCCCCCATAACGGCAAGCTCTACAATACGGCAGCTGCCATGAAGGGCGGAAGGATCCTTGCCCTCATCCCGAAGACGAACATCCCATCATACGGTGAGTTCTACGAGACAAGGTGGTTCGCGCCATCTCCTGAGGAGAATGAGATGGTGAGCATCCTCGGCAATGAGGCTGTCTTCGGGCGCAAGGTGCTCTTCGATGCCTCCTCTCCCTCAGCTCTTTCAGTCGGATGCGAGATATGCGAGGACCTCTGGGTGCCTCAGTCTCCGTCGGTACAGCTTGCGATGAATGGTGCGACGATCATCGCGAATCTCTCCGCCTCCGATGAGATAATCGGGAAGGAGGAATACAGGAAGGGGCTTGTTTCATCTGTCTCCGCCCGTCTTGTATGCGGCTATATCTACGCAGATGCCGCAGATGGCGAGAGCACTACCGATATGGTCTTCACCGGCAGCAACATAATAGCGGAGAATGGATCGATCCTTGCCTCATCCATGTTCCAGGCAAATGATCTCACCATTTCTGAGATCGATGTGGAGAGGCTCCTGCACGAGCGGCAGAGGATGAATACGTTCACCCCGTCTTCAGGGTACTGCCACATTGCCATCAGCTTCGTGGAGGAGGAGACGAAGCTCACGCGTTCATTCCCCTCGCATCCCTTCGTTCCGTCCGATGAGGAGGAGAGGGATTCAAGATGCGAGGAGATACTCACGCTCCAGGCCTATGGGCTGAAGAAGAGGATCGCGGCCGCCCATGCCGCGAAGGCTGTCGTAGGGCTCTCGGGAGGGCTTGATTCCACGCTTGCCCTGCTGGTGACGGTGAAGGCCTTCGATCTCCTGAAGCGTCCCCGCACCGATATCATCGCGATAACGATGCCATGCTTCGGGACAACCGTGAGGACGAAGTCGAACGCGGAGAAGCTCGCCACTGCGCTCGGAGTGTCATTCCGCACCGTGGATATCACGAAAAGCGTCCTGCAGCATTTCGAGGATATCGGGCAGAGCGTGGAAGATCTCTCGGTGACATACGAGAACTCCCAGGCCAGGGAGAGGACGCAGGTGCTGATGGACACTGCGAACAAGACCGGAGGCATCGTGATCGGCACAGGGGACCTTTCGGAGCTTGCGCTTGGGTGGGCGACATACAACGGTGACCATATGAGCATGTACGGGGTCAACTCATCGATTCCGAAGACGCTCGTGCGCTATCTTGTGCGGCACACTGCCGACATGCTCTCCGATGAGTCATCGCTCGTGCTCTATGATATACTTGCGACTCCGGTCTCCCCGGAGCTCCTGCCTGCAAAGGACGGGCAGATATCCCAGGTGACGGAGGATATAGTAGGCCCCTACGAGCTCCACGATTTCTTCCTGTACTATATGGTGCGCTATGGATACTCGCCCCGGAAGATCTTCCGCATCGCGGCCGATTCATTCCGCAGCGATTATTCACCGGCATTCATAAGGAAATGGCTCATCGTATTCGTACGCCGGTTCTTCCAGCAGCAGTTCAAGCGGAGCTGCCTGCCTGATGGACCGAAGGTGGGAACCGTCACGCTCTCACCGCGCTCTGACTGGAGGATGCCATCCGATGCTGCCATGGAGGCCTGGCTGAAGGAAGCTGAGGGGATAGAGGCCTGAGGCCGGTTCCTGCACAGCACTCCCGCGATGCACGCTTTCGCTGAAGATGCTGCGATCCTGCATGGGAATGGCGCATTCATTGTCCCCTGCCGGGGACATGAAGGTCATGCAGGACGGAACTGCCTTGTGCATTCCTTCCATCCTTTCGCCATTCAGGCTAGAATAAGGACATGTTCGGATCAGGAAAATCATTTCTCGGAGGGCTTATCGGGCTCTTCTTCTTCTCGATAGCGGTATTCTTCCTCATCTACTTCTTCGTTCCTGAGGTCTCCCTCAAGTTCTTCGGCATCGCCGCCGATATGGACAGGATAGTGAATGAGGCGATATCGGATGCGGTCTCTGCCTCAGCGCTGCCGCAGGAGATAACCTCCGAGATCACCGGATATCTCGAAACGGAAGAGGGAAAGGCCTTCGTCGCTGGAATGGGCGATAGCATAGACCAGATCACAGCAAGCCTCGGCTCTGTCGTCGAAGCTGCAGGAAGGTTCATCGCTACAGAGGACGGGACGGCTGCCGATTTCTTCCATAGCCTAGAGGCCGGAGAGCAATGACAAGGATAACATTCCTCGGCACAGGCACGAGCCATGGCATTCCTGTCATCGGATGCACATGCCCTGTATGCCGCTCTTCCGATCCGCATGATACGAGATGGCGCTCCTCCGTGCTGATAGAGCGCGGCGGGACAGCTGCCGTGATCGATACAGGATATGAGTTCAGGCTTCAGGCGCTCAGGGCGGGGATCATGCATCTCGATGGCGTGCTGTACACCCATCAGCATTCCGATCATCTCATGGGGCTTGATGACCTCAGGGTCTTCACCGAGAAGGAGAAGCTCCCTGTATATGGACTGGAAAGCGTCCTGAGCGCAATAGAGCGCATATTCCCATATGCATTCTCGGAGATGCAGTACAAGGGAGTCCCGAGGCTGCGTCCGGCTGCTGTCGAGGAGCGTAAGCCCTTCCGCGTTGGGGAGATCGTGTTCACTGCCATCCCGGTGCTGCATGGCTGCATGAGGATCGCAGGCTACAGATTCGGCTCTGCAGCCTATATCACTGATGTGTCGGATATGCTCTTCGAGGAGAATGCAGGGAGCCTGAGGGGGATAAGGACGCTCATCATCGGCGCTCTCCGCGATAAGCCGCACTGGAGCCATTTCACGTTCGACCAGGCAGTGGAGGCCGGACGGAGGATCGGGGCAGAGCAGCTCTACTTCACCCATATAAACCATGCGACGATGCATTCCGATATAGAGAGGCGCTACGCCCCCTATGCCCGACCGGCCTATGATACCCTTACCCTGGAGGTGGAAGATGAGTGATGATTTCTCCAAGCGTCTTTACATCATCGATGGATATTCCGTGATATACAGAAGCTATTTCGCGCATCTCTCAAGCCCGCTTACCGATCGCAGAGGCGGGAACGTGAGCGCGTATTTCGGATTCTTCTCGACCCTCTTCGCCCTCATGGGCGCCTACCGGATGGATTACCTCGCGGTCGTGATGGATGAGAGGGCTCCTACATTCCGCAAGGAGATGTATCCGGAGTACAAGGCCAACAGGGATAAGGCTCCGGAGGATCTCCACGCCCAGGTGCCTATGATAAAGGATTCCCTGCAGAAGATGCGCATCTCCTGCCTGTCCCGTCCTGGCTTCGAGGCCGATGATATCATCGCCTCCCTTGCAGCCAGGGCCTGCGGCAGCGGCATAGAGACAGTGATGGTCACGGGTGACAAGGATCTGCTGCAGCTCGTCGGCGACCATGTCTATGCGCTGCGGCCGCCCAGGAAAGGAGAGACGCAGTACCATCTCTTCGGTTCGGAGGAAGTCCTTGCCGAGTTCGGTGTCAGGCCTGAGCAGATCGTCGATTACCTCACGATCATCGGCGACAAGGCCGACAACATCCCCGGCATCAAAGGACTGGGAGAGAAGGGCGCGGTTAAGCTCCTGACCGAGTACGTGACACTGGACGGCATCTACCGCCATCTTGACCTGCTGCCCTCCGGCATGCGCAGGAAGCTCGATGAAGGCCGCGGCGATGCGAAGCTCTCAAGGGATCTCATCGTGCTCCGCACTGATGCCCTTGCCGATGATTTCGATCTGTCATCGCTGTCATCAGAGTCAATAGACCCTGCCGGAGCCGTGCAGGATTTCGAGGAAAGGGACTGCCGATCCCTCATCAGGCGCATAGGCGGGGTATCCGTCCCGCAGAGGAAAGCCGAGGAGGCAGCAGCCTCTGCGGAGAGAGGCCGCTATGAAGCCATCACGGACCTGGAGACAGTCAGGCGGCATTTCGATGAGGCGGAGAGGCGTGGAGGAGTGATAGCGCTCGATACCGAGACCACGGGGCTCGAGGAGGATGCAGATATCGTCGGTTTCTCCTTCTCCTATGAGGAGGGCGTGGCATACTATGTGCCGCTGGTGGCGGAGGGGCGGGAATACAGCTCACCAGAGAGCGTCAGGGAGCTCTTCGACGAGTATCTTGCCTCAGGGCGCCTCGGTGTCATCAACCAGAACGTGAAGTACGATCTCAAGGCCATATGGAATCTCGGGTCGGATATCAGGACGATTGCATTCGATACCATGATCGCGGCATGGCTGCTGGACTCGAATGCCAATGTCTACAATCTCGATGATCTCTCGCTGCGCTATCTGAACTATACCACTGTGCGCTATGAGGATATCGTTCCGGATGGCATGATATTCTCCGATCTCCCCCTCGATAAGGCCGCTCCGTACAGCGCGGAGGACAGCGATATGGCCTACCGGCTTTACCTGCTCTTCTCAGCGGCTCTCAGGGAGAAGGGGCTTGAGGATGTGTTCCTCCGCTTCGAGCTTCCGCTGATCAGGATACTTGCCCGGATGGAAAGCATCGGCATCCACCTCTCTCCGGAACGCATAGGCGCGCTGAAGGAGGATATCGATGGCAAGGTCGATGAGCTTGTGGGGCGTATCTCATCCAAGGCCGGCCATGAATTCAACCTTAACAGCACGATGCAGCTTTCCAGGGTGCTCTTCGAGGAGATGGGGTTCAGCGCAAGGAAGCGTACGAACAAGGGCTTCTCCACCGATACCGCCACGCTTGAGAGCCTCAGGGGAGAGGATGAGACCGGTATAATAGAGGATATCCTGATGTACCGGCAGCTCTCGAAGCTGAAGAGCACGTACATAGATGTGCTTCCTGCGCTTGCTGACAGCAATGGGCGCATACATACATCCTTCCTGCAGACAGGCACCGCCACAGGCCGCCTCTCATCACGCAATCCGAATCTGCAGAATATCCCGGTGCGCACCGATGAGGGCAGGATGATCAGGAGCGCATTCACCCCTTCCGAAGGCACGCTCTTCCTCTCAGCCGACTACTCGCAGATCGAGCTTGTGGTCCTTGCCGATGCCACGCAGGATCCGGGGCTCATGACAGCATTCAGAAGCGGACAGGATGTGCATCGCTATACTGCCGGCATGATATTCTCCAAGGATCCCGGGGATGTCTCCGATCATGAGAGGAGGATAGCGAAGACGATCAACTTCGGCATCATGTACGGGATGTCCGCGTTCAGGCTCTCAAACGAGCTTGGCATATCCCGCCGAGATGCCTCGGCTTTCATCGAGATGTACTTCCAGCGCTATGCAGGGGTGAGGAAGTTCGTGGAGCGCACGGAGGAGAGCGCCAGGGAAACTGGACGTGTCATCACGCGTTTCGGGCACATACGTGAGGTCATGGGCATCAACAGCTCCAACAAGGTGGAGCGCGCAGGTGCCGAGCGCATTGCTGTCAATACCGTCATCCAGGGGACAGCCGCTGAGATAATGAAGATCGCGATGATCTCGATAGACAAGGCGATAGGGGAGATGGGGCTGAGGACGAGGATGCTGCTTCAGGTCCATGATGAGCTTATATTCGAGGTTCCTCTCGATGAGAAGGAAACCGTTGAAAGGCTGGTGCGCGACAGGATGGAGAGCGCGGTGGAGCTGTCCGTTCCGCTCCGCGCCTCCCTTGAGTTCGGTTCATCCTGGGGGGATATGCACTGATGATAATAGGCCTGACAGGGCGTACATGCGCCGGCAAGGACAGTGTCGCGAGGCTTCTTGACAAGTCACGATTCACTGTCATAGACGAGGATGGCCTCGGGCATCAGGCCCTTGCTGCCAGCAAGGAGAGCCTCAGGGAGGCTTTCGGCGACTGCGTCATCGCATCCGATGGAAGCGTGGACCGCAGGGTGCTCGGGCCGATGGTATTCGCCGATGCCGAGAAGCTTGGGATGCTGAATGCGATAACGCACCCCTGGATGAAGCGTGAGACGATGCGGCTGTGCAGGGAAGCAGAGGAAGAGGGGAGGATCGCCGTGATAAACGCAGCGCTTCTGGAGTCGATGGGATTCGTTCCCGCCTGCGATGCCGTCATCCTTGTCACAGCGGATCCCAGTACGCGGGAAAGGAGAGCCCTTTCCCGTGATGGAATGACTCCCGAGCGCTTCCGGGACAGGGACCGCAGCCAGGAGGATATAGGCAGGACACTCGCCGCATCAGGGGTGCGGACCTTCGAGATCGCCAATGATGGCGATGAGGATACTCTTTCTCGACAAGTCAATATCCTGTGTGCTAAACTTCTTGAAGAGGCGCTTTTATGGGAAAGAAGACAAGGATAGTATTGCTGACAGTGACGGCGGTTCTGGCCGTTTTCGTATTCTCTGCGATGTGGACTGTCAGGCCGGGAACGCATAATGCGGTCCTCGAAGCCGCCAGGGCAAGGCAGAATGAGCCTCTTCTTTCCGTCGCGGAGCCTCTTGAGACAGATGTGAAGGCACTCTCGGAAGAGGAGAGGATGGCAGAGGAGGTCGCTGCGCTGCTCTCAGCCGATGATGCGTTCATCTCCTCCCTTGCTGCCGCGATTGCCGATGAGATCTCCCTCGACAGCTACATCCCTGAGCTTACGGAGGCTGTGTACAGCCGTGTTGCCGAGGATTATGATACCCATCGCGAGGAGCTTACGCGTGACATAGTCATGGAGATCCTCCGCGAATATGATGCGCTCTCCACTGCGGAGAAGGCACGTGTGCTCTCCCTTGAGGATATGGTCCTGATGCTCTATGGAGCATACCGTGATGACCTGGCTGCTGACATCGCCGCAGCTCTTGCCCTTGAATCGCTGGATGCAGAGGATGCGGAGGCGCTTACGGCCGAGGCGATCGAGGCTATCGCGGCAAGGATGTACGAGGAGAACAAGGACAGGGTCGCAGAGGATACGATAGCTGCGGCCATCGCCGGCTACGACGCGCTCACTGCGGAGGGGAAGGCCTCCCTTCTGGATGCCGAGGCCATCGCAGCGGTGCTTGCGGAGAGATGCAGGGATGAGATCGCCGCATATATCCCAGACCTTGTTGAGCATCCTGAAACGCTTGGCGAAGATGATGTCAGGGCCATTGCCGAGGCTCTCTATGGAGAATATGCGGATTATATCGCCTCGGATATCGCTTCAAGGATCCCTTCCTCTGCCGCTTCTGTGGAAGAGCCGGAAGAAGAGCCTCTTCCTGAGGTGGTCATCCCTGAGGCTGCGCCGAAGACGCCGATATCCGTCCCGGTGTTCAGCGCGGAGCCTGTGGTCCCGCAGGATTCCGGTGCGGATGAGTACAGGGCTGCACGCGATGCACAGCGGCGGGCGGAGATAGACAAGGCGCTTGCATTCATAGCAGATTGACAGGAAGAGCCTCGGATGGGGCTCTTTCCTATTCCGGATAGTACCTTGTCCCGCCGTCAGGGGTGTCGAAGATGTACCTGCCGTCAGTTCCCGGTGCCTTTCCCCTCAGATACTGATGGGTGAGGATCACCTTGCCGCCGCCTTCCGGGAGATCTGCGGTGTACTGGGGCATCGCAAGGCCCGATAGAGCACGGCGTATGTTCCGCTCTATCTCAAGCCCGCGCTCGATATCCACCCGGAGATGCGCCGTCCCGCGTACAGGATCCCCCTGGAACAGGTAGTACGGCTTTATCCTGTTCATCAGAAGCCTGCTGCAGAGACTGATCAGGGTTTCCTCATCATCGTTGACGCCTCTGAGGAGCACGCTCTGGTTCATTGCCGGTATTCCCATATCAACGAAGGCAGCTACCGCGGAGAGCGCATCAGGCGTGAGCTCCTCAGGATGGTTGAACTGCGTCATGAGATACATGGGGGCACCGTCCTTGTGCTTCCTTATGATTCCCATCAGCTGCGGCGTGAATCTCTCAGGGCAGACGGCAGCTGCCCTTGTGCAGAGCCGGAGGATCACGGAAGGGCAGACAGAGCGGAAGACCGACAGCATCATGTCGATATGGCTGTCGGAGAGGGTGAACATATCGCCTCCGGTCAGGAGGACTTCGGAAATGAGCGGATGGCTGGCGATGTACTCTGCGGCCTGCCGTATCTCATCCTCATCTGCCGGTCCTGCAAGGGATCCTGAGAAGCGGCGGCGGAAGCAGTGGCGGCAGTATGCGAAGCATCTGTCCGTCGTGAGGAATGCGGCACGGCGGGAGTAGCGGTGCACGAGACGTCCCGTCCCCTGATGCTTCGCTTCCTCCTGCGGGTCGAGGCTGCATGCGGTATCCTCATTCTCGGCGGCTGTCGGGACGAACTGGCGCCTTATCTGGGGAATGGCGAGAAGGGAAGCTATATGATCCGAGATCAGGACGGGGAGGGTCGAAGGCCCTTCGGGATCCCATGCCCTTTCCTCATCGCTCAGCTCCATGATGCTGCCAAGTGCCTCTATGCTGTCTATCGCCATGCGGATTATATAACACCAACGCAAAGCTCAGGCAATAGATGATAATCCGCATTTGCGCTAGAGTCTTCCTATGGCAGATAAGAAAAAGAGCCTCAATGGCTATTATGCTACGACATTCCTCATCGGGCTGGGATTCTTCACGATGGGGCTGATGGATCCTCTTTACGATAACTACATACCGATGTTCCTCGGCTACTATATCGAGAGCTCATCGCTGATAGGCACGGTGATGACGCTGGACAATATACTCGCGATATTCCTCATCCCTGTGTTCTCCGCGCTTTCGGACAGGACCCGCACCCGGATAGGGAGGCGCATGCCGTATATCGTGACGCTGCTGCCGCTCACCGCCATCTTCTTCGCGCTGGTGCCGTTCTCCGCGCTTGAGTCATTCATCGTGCTCTTCCTGACGATATTCTTCCTCAATATCTTCAAGCAGGCTGTAAGGGGGCCTGTCGTGGCACTCATGCCCGATATGGTTCCTGCCGATCTCAGGAGCGAGGCGAATGGCGTCATAAACACGATGGGAGGGCTTGCTACGATACTCGGGACGATACTCCTTGCGCGTCTTATGGATGTGCCTGTCTCCATCCCGCGCTTCGGTGCAGTGGATAAGGTGCTTGCATTCCCCGTCGCCTCGGTATTCGTGATCATCGCGGTCATACTCCTCTTTGCGTTCGTCAAGGAGAGGAACAGCACGGTGTCCACAGCGGAAGAGAGGGAGGCGAAGGATAAGGAGCCGCTGCTGCAGAGCCTGAAGGAGATCTTCGCCAAGAAGGAGAAGAGCGCCCACTTAATCCTCCTCTCGCTTCTCGGCTGGTTCATAGCCTATCAGGGGATACTGCCGTTCATAGGCGTATATACGATGGATGAGCTCGGTACGAGCGCTGGTACCGCAGCCCTCTCATCTGGCATGGTGGGAGTGGCATATGCAGCCTTCGCCGTGCCTTCCGGGAAGGTCGCCCATCGCTATGGACGGCGCAGGACGATACGGGCGGCGCTTCTTGCGATCGTCATCGTGCTGCTTCTGGTCTTCCTCCACGGAACGCTCACAGGGGGGATGGATCCCACGTTCCGCCTCATCTCGTTCTGGATCCTCCTGTTCCTTTTCGGGATCTTCTGGGTGACTGTCGTGACCAATTCCTTCCCGATGCTCTGGCAGATGGCTGACTATCAGACGATGGGGGTCTATACCGGGGCATACTACTTCTTCTCCCAGCTGGCATCCATAATAGCCCCTCCGATCGCTGGCGGCGCAATCGATCTCTTCGGATACCCTGCGCTCTTTCTGTTCGGCCTTCTGTTCATGGCGATCGCGTTTATCCTTATGAGGTTCGTACACAGGGGAGAGCCCTCCGCCTGATGGAAATGGCCTCCGGATCCGGAGGCCATGGCTTCAGCGCGTGATGCGTGGCATCATGCCATTATCTTCCTGAAGAGCGCCTTGAAATCATCGATCGAGGCATCCTTCGGATTCCCGGGGGCGCATGCATCGGCTGCTGCGCTCTCTGCGAGGAACTGGAGATCCTCCTCCTTGATCGCCTCAAGCTTCTCCGGAATGCCTACATCCTTCGAAAGCTGCTTCACAGCCTCCACCGCTGCCCTGCGGTACTCTTCCTGGGACATGGAATCGACGTTCTTCACGCCCATAGCCCTTGCGATCTCCCTGTACTTCCCACCTGTCATGTCAGCGTTGAATTCCATCACGATGGGAAGCATCATAGCGCATGCGACTCCGTGCGGTGTATCATAGACCGCTCCGAGCGTATGTGCCATGGAGTGGGCGATGCCGAGCCCTACATTGGAGAAGCCCATTCCCGCGATGTACTGCCCGAGGGCCATCTCCTTCCTGCCGCTGCTCTCTCCGGCAACCGATGCCCTGAGGCTCCGAGAGATGATCTCGATGGCCTTGAGATGGAACATATCCGTCATCTCCCATGCGGCCTTCGTCGTGTAGCCCTCTATGGCATGGGTGAGGGCATCCATTCCCGTGGCGGCGGTGAGGCCCTTGGGCATCGTCGCCATCATATCGGGATCGACGACTGCCACGACCGGCATGTCATGCGGATCGACGCATACGAACTTCCTCTTCCTCTCGATATCGGTGATGACGTAGTTGATCGTCACCTCCGCGGCTGTGCCGGCTGTCGTAGGCACTGCTATGATCGGGACGCATGGATTCTTCGTAGGTGCCGTGCCCTCAAGGCTGCGGACATCCTCGAATTCCGGATTGGCGATGATGATGCCGATCGCCTTCGCGGTATCCATCGAGCTTCCTCCGCCGATCGCGACGATGCAGTCAGCTCCGGCCTCCCTGAATGCCTTGACTCCATGCTGGACGTTCTCGATCGTGGGATTCGCCTTTATATCCGAATAGAGGGAATAGGCTATCCCTGCCTCATCGAGCACATCCGTGACCTTCTTCGTCACGCCGAACTTCACGAGATCCGGGTCAGAGCATACGAAAGCCTTGCTGAATGCCCTCGCCTTGATCTCTGCCGCGATTTCCTTTATCGCTCCGCTTCCATGGTAGGAAGTCTCATTGAGCATTATCCTGTCTGCCATATTGCAAGGATCCTCCTTCCTTCAAATATATTTGCGAATGGGACAATAGTGAAGGGCTGGAGGGTGATGGACAACCGCATCCAGTTCTGATATGCTTTCTCACCGGAGGCAGGTATGGGTCTTAACAGCAGCTTGATGTGCAGCAGGGACATTACCGGGGCTTCCTATTTGATTTTGTTCTGAATGCCGGGCAGTATCCGGCTTTTTTTATGAATGAGGAGATGCCATGTCTGATGTTTTCAAGTCCAGATCGCTGAATGTAATCGACGATTTCTCTATCAATGAGCGGCGCTATTTCTTCCGCAAGGTCCATGAGCTCAAGGATGCCATAGTCACAGGCAATGCCGCAGTGCAGGACAGCTTCCGCATAAACGATCCTGATTTCGGTATCTATGAGGTGTTCCTTGAGGACAGCACCAGGACGAAGGAGTCCTTCCGCAATGCTGCAGAGTTCCATCATGCCAAGGTTTCCGAGCTCCTGTGCTCCTCCTCTTCGATAAACAAGGGCGAGAGCTATGCGGATACATTCAACATGCTCTCCGGATACCACAACTCCATATTCATCGTACGCAGCCGCGTCGAAGGCCTTACGAAGTGGCTTTCCCAGGAGTGCAGCGAGTATGCGGAGCGCAACGGGCTGCCGTACAGGCCTGCATTCATCAATGCCGGCGACGGCAAGCATGAGCATCCTACGCAGGAGCTCCTGGATGAGTTCACGTTCCTCGAGGACCTCGATATGTCCTTCGACTCCATTCATGTCGCCCTCGTTGGCGATCTCTACCATGGACGCACGGTGCATTCGAAGGCCGATGGCCTGAGGATATTCGACCGCGTCAAGGTCGATCTCATCGCTCCAGAGGAGCTGATGATGCCTGAATCCTATATCGAGAAGATGAAGGAGAACGGCTTCTCCGTCTCCATCTTCTCCTCCATCGAGGAGTATCTGAAGGCCGGTGATCCTGCACGCCTCTGGTATTTCACGCGTCCCCAGCTGGAGAGGATGGGCGAGAGGATCCTGCAGAAGCAGGACATCCTCCGTGAGGCGATAACGTTCCGCCGCGATTTCCTGCCTTATCTCAAGGAGGATACGAAGTTCTACCATCCGCTCCCGCGCCACAAGGAGCATCCCACGATCCCGACATGGCTTGACAGGACTCCGCTCAATGCATGGGAGAGACAGGCGATAAACGGCATGTACTGCCGCATCGTGCTGCTCTCGCTCATAGCCGGCAGGATAGGCGACGACTACGTTCCGGTGCCGGGTGAGCACGACGAGGACAGGAGGACGGAGGAGTATATCATCAAGGTCGAGCCTTCCGGAGAGAAGAAGGCGAAGAACTACTCCGAAGGCGTACGCCCGATCTCAGACGGCATAGTGATAGACCATATCTGCAAGGGCGATGAGCCGGATGTCATCCGCGATCACATGCGCCTGATATCCTCAGTCCTGGGGCTTGATGACGGCAGGGGCGGGGAGTGGGTATCCCGCGGCGCTGATGGCAAGTACAAGGGCATAATCTTCCGACCGGGCGCAAGGCCGTTCGAGAGGAAGGATCTCAAGAGGCTTGCCGCTGTCGCCCCGCACTGCACGCTGAACATAATCCATGACGGACGCGTCGTCGAGAAGTACAGGACGCATATGCCGCCGCGCATCTACAATTTCGATGACCTCTGCTGCCGGAATGAGGCCTGCATCTCCAACCCTGTCAATGGCGAGGGTGTCCCGGCTTCCTTCCTCCGCACCCCGGACGGGCATTTCGCATGCGCATACTGCGGACGCTTCCATACATTCAAGGAGATTTGGAAAAATCGCCAGTAGCTGGTAGAATATCGGGTAATAAGGTGGCTATATGAAAAGACTTGAAGAAATAACAGAATACTATGGACCCCTTCTTGCAAAGGGCGCTTTCGAGCTCGGTGCCATAAAGCTTTCCCCTGCAGCTCCCTTCACATGGGCTTCGGGATACAGGATGCCTATCTACAATGACAACAGGATGTTCCTCTCCCAGCCGAAGTACAGGGCGCTCATACGCGACGCATTCGCTGACATGATCAGCGCAATCGGATGCAGGATCGACAATATCGCAGGTACCGCGACTGCCGGTATCCCGCATGCGACAAGCCTTGCGGATATGCTCTATAAGCCGCTTTCATATGTCCGCTCATCATCGAAGGATCATGGGCTTGGGCATCAGATAGAGGGAATAGGCAAGGATGGCTACAGCGGACAGGATGTCCTCCTCATCGAGGACCTCATCTCAACCGGCTCCTCATCACTCAAGGCTGTGGAGGCGATAAGGGCCGCTGGCGGCAGCTGCTCGGTGTGCCTTGCCATCTTCACATATGGCCTCAAGGCTGCAGAGGATGCATTCGCAGCCCTCGATCCTGAGTGCAGGTTCCATACGATCCTCTCATACCAGACGATGATCCAGACTGCCTGCGACACCGGCTATATCTCATCCGAGGATGCGGATATCCTCCATGAATGGAGGGAGGATCCGTTCGGATGGGGAGAGAAGAGGGGATTCCCGAGGGAGGTCAAGGCATGAGCTATCTGGATATGCTCCGCAGCAGCGCTGCGCAGAGCGGCAATATCGTATGCATGGGTCTCGATCCCGTGCTCTCCGTCCTTCCTGAGTCATCGGAAGGCGTGCGTGAGCGCATCTCATCCTATTTCTCGGATATCTTCCACCGCATGCGGCTGGAAGGGATGGTGCCGGCGGCGTTCAAGCCGAATATCGGGTACTATGCCTCCCTTGATTCCCCTCGCGATGAGGATTTCTCCGGATCCCTGGCCCTCGCCGATATCCTCGACATGCTCGGGACATTCTTCCCGGGCATCCCTGTCATACTCGACAGCAAGCGCGGCGATATAGCGAAATCGAGCGATAACTACGCAGAGGAAGCCTTCAGCTGCTGGAGAACGGATGCCGTGACGATATCCCCATATATGGGCCGTGATTCCGTGCTTCCGTTCGCCAGGGAGGACAAAGGCGTCTATATCCTCAACAGGACCTCGAATCCCGGTGCTGCGGAGGTTCAGAACATGGTCACGATGGATGCTGTCGATGAGAAGGAGCTCTATCCGATGTACATCGCCATGGCCCACCGCATCGCGCACTGGGCATCCGAGCATCCAGGACTCGGCGCCGTCGTCGGTGCGACAAGCATGAAGGAGCTTGGCGAGATAGCGGCATACTACTCCGACAGGGAGATACCGATGCTCATACCGGGAGTCGGATCCCAGGGCGGAAGCGCCACGGATGTGATGGGTTCCCTGAAGCAGAACGGGTATCCGCTTGAGCTTGCCCGCATCAATTCCTCCTCGGGCCTTACCCATCCATGGAAGAAGGGAGCTGCTCCTGACGACTGGCTTGAAAGGGTGATGGCTTCTATCCATGCGCTCTTCGAAGAGGCTTCTATCGATGGGTGATGCATCGCGTCTCAGGGGAAACCACCTGCGCGGGGAGATCCTCCTCTCCACCGTCTCAGGCGTCGCCTCCACGAAGAAGGAGCTGATAGAGCTGTTCGACAGGAAGATACCCTCTGTCGACATAATCACGTCGAAGAGCTTCCAGGTGACTCCCAATCCGGGCAACAGGGAGCCTGTGGTCTGCTCCCCGTCCCCAGGCGATTTCGGCAATTCCGTAGGGCTGAGGAATCCGGGGATGGCTGCAGTCCTGCCGGAGATGAAGGAAATCAGGGAGCACGGGATGAGGGCAATCCTCAATATCTCGCTCTCCGCCTCCACGCCTGAGGATTTCATAGCGCTCGTGAAGGCGTTCGATCCTTATGCCGACATGCTTGAGCTCAATTTCTCATGTCCGCATGCAGCTGCAGGCTATGGGGCCTCCATCGGAAGCGATAAGAGCATTGCATCAGGATATGTCAGGGCGATAAACGAGGCATATCCCGGACGCCGCGCGCTTCTCATCGTGAAGCTCACTCCCAATGTCCCTGATATCGGGGATATAGCAAGAGGCGTCATCGAAGCTGGTGCAGACGGGATCGCTGCCATAAACACAGTCGGTCCTAAGCTCTATATCGAGCCGCATTCGGGAGCTCCTATCCTCAATAATAAGCTCGGGGGCAAGGGCGGTGCATCAGGGGAATGGGTGAAGCAGGAAGCCCTGGACTGCATCAGGGCCATCAGGAAGGCAATCGGTCCTGAGCCGATCCTGCTCGGCATGGGCGGTGTCTCCACATCTTCCGATGTGCGTGCGATGATCGCTGCCGGGGCGGATTCCGTGGGCATAGGCTCCGCGCTCTCACGCGTCATGCCGACGAGGTGGGAGGAGTACTTCAGGACACTGAAGGAAGGCGGGGATGTCTCTCCGCTTCTCTCTTCCGGCAATGCGCTTGAGTATGTCCCGCATACTGTGCTGAGCCGTGAGATGCATGGTCCTGACGTTGTCGTGCTTACTCTCTCAGGCACCATGGACTGCCAGCCTGGCCAGTTCGTGTTCCTCTGGATACCGGGCAAGGGCGAGAAGCCATTCTCCGTTGCCGTGAATGATCCGCTCACATTCCTCGTCAAGAAGCGGGGTGCCTTCACCGAGGCTGTCCTCTCCCTTAAGGAAGGGGATACGGTATATACCCGCGGCCTCTATGGAAGCCCCATGGTATATGAACCGTCGTCCAGGGCGCTTCTGATCGGAGGAGGCACTGGCGCTGCGGTGCTTCCGCTCATTGCCTCAGCGCTCAGCAAGGACGGGACCGTGATGGATATAAGGGTAGGCGTTGCCGCCAGGGAAGGAAAGGATCCTCTTGAGGATGTGCTGGCCTCCTATGGCAGCTACACCTCTGTCGCTGATGATGGGAAGCCAGGGCGCGTGCTGGATACGATCACCGCTGCTGATATCGAAGGCGATACCTCCTGCTATATCGTAGGGCCGGGGAAGATGATGGAGAAGGCAGCCATCCTCCTTTCCTCCCTTGGCGTCCAGGAGGACCGCATATACCTCTCGATGGAGAAGAATACGATGTGCGGAATCGGAATGTGCGGCGAGTGCGTATGCGGCGGCCATCTTCCATGCAAGGAAGGGACTTTCTTCACATGGAAGACTCTGAAGGAGAACCACGTAGAGCTATGATCGACCCCCATGTTCATCTGAGGGACTGGAACCAGAAGGACAAGGAGACCGTGATTCACGGTCTCTCTGTCGCTGCAGAGGCAGGATTCACCGATGTCTTCGATATGCCGAACACATCCCCGGCGTGCACTGACAGGGATACCATACTATCCCGGCTTGCCCTTGGCGGTGATGCTGCGGAGAAGACCGGTGTCTCATACCATCTTTACGGTGGTATCACCAATGATCCTGAGCAGGTGAGGGAGATCGTGTCCCTGCACTCCGAGCTCTTTCCCCTTCTCGTCGGCCTCAAGCTCTTCGCAGGCCACAGCACCGGAAACATGGGGATAATCGGAGTGGAGAACCAGAGGAAGGTCTTCCGCATCCTTGCAGAGGAGCATTACCGAGGGGTGCTTGCAGTGCATGCGGAGAAGGAGGAGCTGATGAAGCCCGGGCTTTATGACCCTTCTGATTTCCGCACGCATTCCCTTGCCCGTCCTGCCGAGGCTGAGACGGAGAGCGTCCGTGACCTGGTCTCCCTGGCTCTGGAGACCGGATTCGAAGGCACCCTGCATATCTGCCATGTATCATCCGCTGCGACGATCGAGCTTGTGGAGGAAAGCAGGAAGGACCTCCGGATCACCATGGGAGCCACTCCCCATCACGCACTGCTCTGCCAGGGCGATGCCGCAGTCCGGGAGAGGTATCTTAAGATGAACCCGCCGCTCAGGAGCGGGCATGACAGGGATGCCGTATTCAGCGCCCTCATGGATGGCACCATAGACTGGGCGGAATCGGATCACGCTCCGCACACCCTCGCTGACAAGGAGAAGGGCGCATCAGGTATCCCGGGACTTCCGGGAATGCTCCTTCTGCTTGCGGCAATGCGGGAGAAGGGCGCATCTGAGGAGCGACTCAAGGCTGTCTTCGGCGGCAATGCCGCTGCGGCATTCGGCATCGGGATGCAGCCGGTGGAGCTTCCTTCCGATCCGCACGGACTCTACCTGAAGCTCCGGGAAGGATATCCGTTCAGTCCCTACCCAGCTTCGTTATGACGAAGATATCCGTGCTGTTGTCGCACATAACCCTGACTCCGCTGTAGAATCCACGCCCCATGAACGTCACGGGCAGTGCGATGCCTGCAGAGCGGAGGATGTCTCCGGAAACCGTTATGCGGAAGGGCTTCTTCTCCATGGCTTCGTATTTCCCGCAGCTGTCTCCGAGAGCGTCAGGGGAGATATGCTTCTCCCTTCTCTCTATCCTGTATTCCCTGCCGCTCTCGGCAAAGGGAACCACGAGACGGTGATGGCGTCCTGTATTGACATCGCAGCGGCTCTGGATCTCAAGCACTATGATCTCATCACTGCCCTCGATGCTCCAGAAGAGATTCCCTCCATCAGGCGGAAGATGCCTGAACCTGCCATACTGGAATGTCTTCCTGTGCGCCTTGTAGAATTCCGTCTGCTGCCTTATCGTTTCGATACCATCTTCATCGAGGGCCAGGATATCCAGCTCGTAGCCAAGATTGCCGAAGGCTGCCAGGCCGAATCTGTCATCGAGCCCGCTTATCCTGAGGCACTGGTGGTTGGGGGAGGCTGAGACATGATTGCACATGGCATATGGAGGGAAGCCTCTGAGCGTGCCGTGCTGTATCGCTATGCGATGCAGGAGGTCTGTATTGTCGCTCGTCCAGCCCTGATCCATGAATGAGAGCATCCCCATGTCGTAGCGGTTGCCTCCGGATGCGCAGAATTCGAAGAGTATTCCTGGAAACCTCTCCCTGAGTCCTGCCATGAGGTCATAGAGCCCGAGGATGTACCTGTGCATGAGCTCTCCGCACGAACGCAGCTCCGGATTGGAGCTGAAGTAATCGCTCATGTTCCTGTTGCAGTCCCATTTGACATAGTCTATCCCGCTGGAGAAGACATCAGAGAGCGACTGCATGAGATATTCCCTCACATCGCTGCGGCTCATATCGAGGATGTACTGATGGCGTCCGGGAGCCGGCTTCCTGCCCGGTATGGCTATGATCCATTCGGGATGCCTTTCATAGAGCTCTGAATCGATGCTGACCATCTCGGGCTCCACCCAGATGCCGAACATGAGCCCCATCCCATGGATCCTGTCCGAAAGCCATCTCAGCCCATGGGGTATGCGTTCCGTATTCACCTTCCAGTCACCGAGGCCTCTTGTATCATCTGTGCGCCGCCCATACCAGCCATCATCCAGGACGAAGAGCTCCATGCCTGCCTCTGCGGCCTTGCTGGCGAAGCGCAGGAGCTTCTCCTCTGTTATATCGAAGTAGGTGGCCTCCCAGCTGTTGAGGAGCACGGGCCGTTCCCTGCCGCACCAGCTTCCGCGCGATACATAGCGCTTGATGAACCTGTGGAAGGACCATGAGGCCTCATCGATTCCGCTTGATGAGAATGCCATCACGGCTTCAGGAGTGCTGAATGATTCGCCTTTCCTGAGTTCCCACGAGAAGCCGTATTGATTGATCGATGAGAGCACCCTGCATTTGCCGAACGGGGATGTCTCGATGCGTTCAAGATGGTTCCCTGAGTATATGAGGCCGAATCCTATCGCCGTCCCGTGCCTGTCATCCGCATCCGGGCGCGCCAGGAAGAAGAGGGAGCTGTGCTCGCTCGATGTGAATCCTAGCGTGCTTCCGAATGAGGCGGTTCCTGCAGACAGCCTTCTCCTCGTCTCATTCCTTTCCCTTGCCCATGCACCGTCGAATGTCAGGAGATCCCATTCGGCATCCGGGAGGTCAAGCTGCAGCGATGATACGGTCCTGAGGGTAAGAGGCCTGTCCATGCCGTTCTCTATCGAAGCGGAGCGGAGTATCACATCCTCTTCAGGATAGACAGTATAGAAAAGCCTGATGGCTATATCCTCGGCAGTGTCGGTGAGGACAAGCTCCAGCGTCTCTGTCTCCTCTCCGGACAGCGCTGCGGGGGCTTCCGTGCATTTCTTACCTTTGTATATGGAGTGGCTGCTGTATACGGGATCGAGGGTTATGAGCCCATTGCCGTATTCGGCTATGATCGCAGCCTCCCTTGTATCGCCTCTCCCCGGGGCAGCGTACTCGCTCATTATATTCGATGGGAAGTAGAACTGGTTATCCTCGTCCTGATACGTCCCGTCTCCGATCTTCACATCCCTGGGGCCGTTTATGCATTCGGCTTCCTCCGGATCCCTTCCGATCCTGCTGCCATAGTAGATATGCTCTGCATGCCCTGTCTCATCGATCCTGAGTATATATGATGTCTTCGCTGTCTCTATGAAGAACCATCCGCCTGCTGAAGTGATCATGAGGATATCCTCCGGTCCGTTGATGGATAAATCCAGGATTATCTTCACCGGATACCGCTATCGCTGGAAGCCGGGAAGGCGCAGCCGCATCCCCTTGAATGCGGCTGCCTATGGTATTTCAGGTATACATCGAATCGAGTGCCTGCTTCAGATCATCCTTCAGCAGATCCAGATCCTCGATTCCTGCATGTATCCTTATCAGTGATATGCGGTCATCGGGCACAGGCTTGCCTGGGGCGAATGCTGTCGCATTCGGATCGATGAGGCTCTCATAGCCTCCCCAGCTTACGGCTCTCTTGAAGAACTTGACGCTGTTTGTCAGCTTCTTCACCTTCTCGATGTCCCTTGTCTTCAGACGGAACGAGAAGAGGCCGCTTCCGCCCCTGAGCTGCTTCTTCGCCAGCTCATGCTGCGGGAATGATGGCAGAAGGGGATAAAGGACAGTCTCCACATCATCCCTTGACTCGAGGTACTGGGCAAGTCCCATCGCATTCCTGTAATGCACCGGCATCCTCAGCTGGAGGTTCCTCAGGTTCCTCATTATGAGCCATGCCTGCATCGGGTCTGGCACAGGGCCAAGGGGGAGGAATTCCGTATTGAATATATGGTCTATATCCTCTGCGCTTCCCATTATCGCGCCGCCTATCAGGTCGGAGTTCCCTCCGAAGTACTTCGTGGCGCTGTGCACTACTATGTCGATTCCGTAGTCGATGGGATTCTGGAAGATCGGTGTCGACCATGTATTGTCGATGATCGTCTTTATATGCCTGCTCCTGGCAAGCTCCGCTACCTCCTCCAGCGGCTGGAGCTTGAATGTGAATGTAGCAGGGCTCTCCAGATAGATCACCTTCGTATTCGGTCTTATGGCTTCCTCGAAATCCTCGATCCTCGTCCCTTCGACGAAGGTCACGTCTATGCCGAATCTCCTGAGATAGGTCATCATCATGTACCGTGTCCAGGAATATGAATCCTGGACCACGACGCAGTGATCGCCGGTCTGGACCTGCGAGAGTATCGCGCATGATATGGCTGCGACGCCGCTTGCCACGAGCTTCGCCTTCTCCGCATGCTCGAGAGCCGCAAGCTTCATCTCGCAGAGATTCACGGTAGGGTTGTTCCCCCTGGAATAGAGATAGCTGTGCGCCTCATCTGCGAGGGCGGACTGGAATTCCTCGAATGAGCCGAAGCAGAATATGGAAGTCTGGAATATAGGAGGGGAGACCGCGTTCCCCGGAAGGTTCCTCTCTCCCTCGTGAAGAAGTATCTCGCTGATGCTTTTCCTGTCGCTTTCCATGCTGTTCCCTCCTTAGCCTTTGACGCTTCCTTCCGTCAGTCCTGCGACTATGTATTTCTGCCCGATGCCGAACACCACCATCGTAGGCAGCAGGGCAACGACGATGCCTGCGCTCATGACATCCCAGCTTATGCCTGCCTTCGATATGAATGAGTTGAGCGCTACCGGTACCGTCATCTTCGAGCTCGAGTTCAGGAGCATTACGGCAAGGAACAGCTCATTCCATATATTGATGAACGCGAAGCAGAAGATGGCGGCCATTCCCGGCAGGGTTATCGGAAGCACGACCTTCGTTATCGACTGGAAGAGGTTGCAGCCATCTATCTTCGCAGCCTCCTCAAGGGAAGCAGGTATCCTGTCGAAGAAGCTCTTCCCCATGATCGTGCAGAATGCCACCACCGTCGCAATATACACGATGCCTAGCATGGCCCTGTTGTTCACGGCATGGATCTTCGAGAATATCGAGAAGATCGGCACCATTATGATGAATGACGGTATCGTCTGCGAGAAGTACATCACGAGCTCTATGATCCCCTTCGATCTCGAGTGGCTGTAGCGGGAGAGGGCGAAGCCGCTCATGACAGCGACCACCATGGCACCTAGCGACGAGAGCAGGGATATCACGAGCGAATTCCTGAAGTACAGCCCGAACGTGCTTATCGAGAAGAGCTTCTCATAGCTTGCGAACGATATCTTCTCAGGCCAGTACTTCAGCGGGAATGCATAGATCTCCTGCGGGCTCTTGACGCTGGTTATGAATATCCAGTAGAGAGGCAGGATAGCGGCTATGAGATAGATTGCCAGAAGCAGCACGCGCACTGCTGTTGAGATATTCCTTCTTGTACGTGGTTTCATATGTTATCCTCATTCGCATTCGTCAGCTTGAGATAGATCACCGCATAGATCAGCAGCAGGAGCATTATTATGACACCTATCGCAGAACCCTGGCCGTAATCGTACTGCTTGTAGACTTTGTTTATCATCTGCGTCGCAAGGATATTCGTGCTGTTCGCAGGTCCTCCGTTCGTCATCGCATAGATGATGTCCGGGAAGTTTATGATCCACATCGTCCTCAGGAGGATCGTGCTTATTATCGTTGGCTTTATGTACGGGATGGTGACTGAGAAGAGCTGCTTCACAGGTCCGCATCCATCGAGGACCGCCGCCTCATACAGCTCGTTCGGGACCGACTGCAGGGCAGCAAGGAGCATTATCCCGAAGAACGGCACCCCGTACCATATATTCGTTATGATGACGCTCACCATCGCGTATTTCGGATTTGAGAGGAAGCCCACCGGTGAATCTATCAAGTGCAGCTTCATCAGTATGTCATTGAAGAGTCCGACCTGTCCGTTGAAGAGCCATGACCAGACAAGGCCTATCGCGAACCCCGAGAGGGCCCATGCATAGAATACGAAGCCGGAGTATATCGATCTGCCGGCAAAGGGCTTCTTCAGCAGCAGGGCAAGTCCGAATCCCAGCACGAACTGGAAAAGCAGGGAGAAGAACAGCCAGACTGCTGTGTTGATGAGTATCTGCCAGAAATCGATGGTCTTATCGGTTATGATGGCAGTGAAGTTTTCCAGACCGATAAAATGCAAATCGGTGAGATTGAACATATTATAGTTCTGGAAAGCCATTACAACTCCCATGAAAAGAGGAATATACAAGAACAGGGCAAGCAGGATGAATCCTGGAGCCATCATCAGTAGATACCATCTGTTCCGCATCTTTATTTCTCCTTTTTCAGACAGCATGCTGCGGGATTCCTCCCGCAGCATGTCCTAGCTTCATCAGGCAGGGGGTATCAGTAGCCCCAGTAATCTGCCCAGATCTCGATTGTCTCGTCAACGGTCGACTCACCGAGGAGAAGAGCCTGGAGGGTGGTCTCATGGAGCTGTGCCCAGCCAGGATACTTGGGATCGTCGAGAGGATACATCGCGAAGATGGTCTCCGGCGAATTGAACTCCTCGCTCCATGCCGTGTAGTTCCCGGAGCTGAAGTACGGATCATCGTTGTAGACTGATTCGTGCACCGGCAGCGGTCCATACATCTTGCAGAATGCGGCGCCTTCCTCGGGAGAGAGCATGAACTCGATGAAGTCCCATGCCTCATCCGGATGCTCGCTGGATACAGGGATCGACGGTCCGTTGAATCCATACTCGAGGTATCTGTATCCGGATGTTCCCACCGGGATAGGCACTACTGTGTACTGCGAAGGATCGAGCTGGCCTTCGAATGCGCTGAATACGTCAGGATCCTGGATGAGGAACGGCGTGATTCCTGATACGAAGCCGTTGATCTGCTCATTGTATCCCCAGTTGATGGAATCCGGCGGGCAGCCGTTCTTGTAGAGGTCGACATATTCCGCAAGGGCCTTCCTTCCTGCCTCGGAGTCAAGCCAGAACTTGCCGTCGTTGCTCTCGTAGAAGTTCTCCGGGTTGATGTTGCCTACGTTGCCTGCGATGAGGACGTCGAAGATCTTGAAGATGTTCGACTTGCCGCGCAGCGCGTATCCGTACTGGCCGTTGCCCTTGGATGTGAGCTCCTTGCATGCTGCATAGAACTCATCAAGGTTCGTCGGGATCTCGATTCCATACTTGTCGAGGATGTCAGTCCTTACGAGGAGCGCCTTCACATAGAAGAACTGCGGCATGAGATATGGGATGTCATCGACGGTGCGTGCGGCATCAAGGGTGAGCGGCAGGAGGTTGTCCTTCTCCTCCCAGCTGTCGATGTATCCGGAGAGATCGCGGAGCCAGCCGTTGTTCACGAACTGCTTGAGCGTGTAGTCCCTGGTCTCGATGATATCAAGCGGCTGGTTGCTGTTGAGGGTCATCGTGAGCTTGCTGTCGGACTGCTCATATGGCGGGCTGATGAGCTCGATCTCGATGTTCGGGTTCTCCGCCTCATAGCGGTCGATCATCTCCTGGATATACTGCGTTCTTGCCGGGCTGGTCATCGTTTCGAAGAATGTCAGCTTCACTTTCCCTGAATCGGAAGAGGCAGCTTCTCCGGAGCCGCCGGCAAAGACGATTGAGGCTGCAAGAGCGAACACGAGCAGCATTGATGTCAGTTTCTTCATCTATGGTTCTCCTTTTTCTGATCGCTTGGATAGATTATAGGACCGGAGGATACTGCCTGCAAGGAAAAACGGCGGCGGACACGGCCTCTGGACGTATCCATCCGCAGCAGCCCTGATGAAATCAGGCCGTGCATCTTTTCCACATCACTCTTGTGTGATACTATCCACCGATGGAGGAGAAAGCCATGGACGAAGGCGGCAGTACGAACCCTTTACCTGAAAGAGAATCCAGAAGAGGAAAGGCAGCCTTCGCTTCCAATGCCTAGCTATTGGTATCTGAAGGCTGCGGGAGAGCCAGATGATTACCAAGAGAACAGATCTAACACCCAATCAGAACTATACATGGATCGATGCCAGGGATCTCGACAAGGATGATATCTCGATCCTCACGGATGAGTACCTCATCTCCTCGGAGCTCCTTGCGGACATAATGGATGCGGACGAGCAGAGCCGTATCGAGAAGGAGGACGACTGCACGGTCATCATCTGCCGTCTTCCATCGGCGGATGAGGATGAGGAGAAGCCTCTGGAGCGCACCACCATCCCGCTGGGCATGATCCTGTTCCCCGATAAGATCATAACGATCTGCCACGGTGACAGCATCGTCATCGATGACTTTGCACGCCACCGCGTCAGGAGATGCCCTGTCGAGACAAAGGAAGGCTTCGTCATATCGATACTCGGACGCGCTGCACTCGTATACATCAGGTTCCTGAAGTACATAAACAGGCAGAAGGACCTTGTCGAGGAGCAGCTCCATGAATCGATCATGAACTATGAGCTCATACAGCTCCTGCAGATACAGAAGTCCCTTGTCTATCTCACCACGGGGCTCACTGATAACGAAGTGCTTCTTGAGAGGATACAGAAGACGCCGTATTTCCATCTCAACAGCGAGGATGAGGCGGAGTTCCTGGAGGACAGCATCATCGATAACAAGCAGGCTATCGCGATGGCCAATATCTATTCCGATATCCTCACGGGGACGATGGATGCCTTCGCCTCAGTCATCGGCAACAACATGAATGTGATAATGAAGCGCCTTACGACCATTTCCCTTTCCCTCATGTTCCCGACGTTCATAACAGGCTTCTTCGGCATGAATGTCCTGATACCGGGAATGGATGGGAAATGGGCATGGCTCTTCCTCCTTGCCCTGTGCGCGATTGTCGCTATCATCGGTACGATCGTGATCTCGGACAAGAGGAACAGATCGATCAGGAAGGCGCTCAAGGAGAAGAGGAGCGGCAAGGAGCGCACGCCTTCCGAGATCAAGTACCTCCGCAGGAAGAAGCAGACACTGGAAGGCGAGGACTGATCATCTCAGTATCCTGAGGATGTATCCCTTGAGGTATTCGCTCTCGGGGAAAGACAGGCGCACTGGATGATCCTCGCCTGCGCTTAGCGTCCTGAGTATCTCCGCTTCCACTCCGGCATCGGATGCAGCCCATGATATGGCTTTCCTGAGATCCTCCCTTGAAATGGCTCCGGAGCAGGAGAATGTGGCTATTATCCCGCCATCCGCGATCTTCATCATCGCTACTCTGTTGAGATCCTTGTAGGCCTTCATGGCGTTCTCTGCCATCGATTTCGTCTTCGCCAGCTTCGGCGGATCGAGGATCATCATGCTGTACCTGCCATCCTCGATGCCCCTTATGTACTCGAAGGCATTGGCTTCCGTTATGGACGTGCGTTCCCTCGAACCGGCGGGGATAACGCCGGCATCCTCGTTTATATGCACCTGATACAGCAGGTGGCGGAGCGCGGATTCCGAGGAATCCACAGCATCAACCTCAGCCGCACCGCCACGGAGGGCATGGAGGGTGAATGCTCCGGTATAGGAGAAGAGATCAAGGACACGGCGGCCTGCAGCATACTGCTCAACGATATTCCTGTTATCCCTCTGGTCGCAGTAGAATCCTGATTTCTGTCCGCGCCCCGGAGCTGCCTCATACCATATCCCGCTCTCCATGAACCGCACGCTGCCGCGCTCTGCGCTCTTCGTCTCCCTGCCTCCGATGAATGTCCTTATCCTTTCAGGCAGCCCCTCTGCCGAGGCATACTGCCTGTCCGTCACCGCTTCGATGAGCGAGGGGCTGAGAAGCCTGTCGAGCTCTGCGGCGATCACCGGCAGGAAGATGTCCGCAAAGCGTGCCGATACTATGATCCTTATCTCCTTTCCGTATGCGTCCGCGGCTATTCCAGGAAGGAAGTCAGCCTCTCCATGCAGCAGCCTGAAGGCTGTCGTGCCGGGCATTGAGAAGAATGCCTTCCGCCGTACCACGGCATCCCGCACCCTTTTCCTGATGAACCCTTCGTCCATCGTGTCCTCGCTGTCCCATGACAGGAGGCGCAGCATTATGTGGCTCTTCCCGTCATACCATCCATAGGCCACGAAATCCCCAGATGAGGATATGACCCTGGCATAGTCAGGGGATGTGAATGCGGGAGTGACGCTGCTGATCGCTCCTGAGAACACCCATGGATGATGATGGCGGGCGGCTTTGTCCTTGCCTTCATTGAGAGAGACTGTGTACATAGCCTGAATCGTACCTGCAGCCTGCACTGTGTGCAAGATACCGGGGAAAGTCTAGAATGGGGGCATGAAAGCAGTATTCTTCGATCTCGACGGCACTCTCCTCGATACCGTGGAGGATATAAGGGCAGCTATCAATTACGCGCTCAGGGCATATGACGGGGAGGAGGCCTCCAGGGATGAGGTCTTCAGATATGTAGGACGCGGTCTGCGGAGGGCATTCCAGTCTGCTGTGGATGAGAAGCAGCCGCGTGGCATCGTCGATGATAACGAGTTCTCCCTTGCATACAGCCTGATGATGGAGCATTACCGCCGGCATCCTGCGGATCATACGGTTCCGTACCCCGGCATCCCCGCCCTCCTTGAGAGGCTGGCGGATGAAGGCTGCCGCCTTGGAGTCGTATCCAACAAGGATGACGGGATCGTCCAGGCTATAATATCGCGCTTCTTCCCCAATGCGTTCGGCTTCGTATCCGGACAGCGTCCTGACTTCCCGCTCAAGCCTGATCCGTCGCTTCTGCTGCATGGCCTGCGATGCGTAGGTGCGGTGCCGGAAGAGTCTGTGTATATAGGGGACAGCGAGGTCGACTGGGAGACAGGGAAGAGGGCGGGAGTGCGCACCGCAGTGGTGTCATACGGCTTCCGCAGTGCGGAAGAGCTCGCATCCTGCGGCATAAAAGCTGATGCCTGCAGTGTCGGAGAGCTTTCATTGCTCCTCTGATATGGTAGAATGGCAGGGAAGGAGAGTTATCATGGAATTCACCGAGAAGATCAGAGATGGGATCCTTGCTTCAGCCAGGGATTATATCGCTTCAGAGACTAATGACGTGTTCCGCGCCGAGGTTGAGAATGCAATAGGTCTCGGAGACTGGGAAGGTCTTTATGATCGTTTCTATACATCGCTTTCATTCGGAACCGCAGGCATGCGCGGCGTGATCGGCGGAGGAACAAACAGGATAAATACGTTCATGGTCAGGAAGGTGACGCAGGGCCTCGCTGATTATCTGAATACGGCAGTGAAGGATCCTTCATGCGTGATAGCCTACGACTCAAGGGAATTCTCCCCGGAGTTCGCGCTCTCGGCTGCCCGTGTCCTCGCATCCAATGGCGTCAGGGTCTATCTCTATGATTCGCTCAGGCCTGTACCGATGCTCTCATTCGCGGTGCGCCACCTGAAGACGACCTCAGGTATTGTCATAACGGCATCGCACAATCCATCCAAATACAACGGCTACAAGGTGTACTGGTCAGATGGAGGCCAGGTGACCCCTCCTCATGACATAGGCATCGCGGAAAGGGCGAATGCCGTGAAGGCGGAGGACATAAAGGACCAGGATGAGGCAAAGCTCAGGAAGAGCGGAATGCTGTCATCCGTGCCGGAGTCCGTCGATGAGGCGTATTATGCGATGGTCATCGCATCGCTCAGGCGTCCCGAGCTGATAGGGCAGTCCACTGTGAATGTCGCGTATACACCGCTCCATGGCTCGGGCAACAGGCCAGTCAACCACATCCTCTCGACGCTTGGGATCGAGTGCCATACCGTCAGGGAGCAGCAGGAGCCGGATGGCAAGTTCCCGACCGTGAAGCTTCCCAACCCGGAGAGCGCGGAGGCCATGCAGCGTGCCATCGCTCTCGGCAGGGAGATCAAGGCGGATATCGTGCTCGGCACCGATCCGGATGCCGACCGTCTCGGCATAGCCATACCTACCGATGGATCGAAGAGCGGCTATCTCCTGCTTACTGGCAACCAGATCGCCGTGCTCCTGGTGGATTACCTGCTCTCGACTGCGAAGGAGCTGAAGAGGGAAGGCACTCCGCTTGTGGTAAAGAGCCTTGTCACCACCGATCTCGTAAGGAAGATCGCGGAGAGGAACGGCGCAGCCTGCCATGATGTGCTCACCGGATTCAAGTACATCGCGGAGGAGATAGCCCGTGTCGATGACGGTGTCTATCCGGGCTCGTATTTCCTCTTCGGATGCGAGGAGAGCTATGGCTTCCTTACTGTTCCGAGCGTCCATGACAAGGATGCCGTCTCTTCCGCTGTCGCGGCTGTCGAGATGATGTGCTTCTACGCCTCCCGCGGCATCACGCTGCAGCAGAGGCTCGATGCCATCTATTCCGAATACGGGTATTCCACCGAAGTCGTATTCTCCAATGAGTATGAGGGAGCGGAAGGCAAGGAGAAGATGAAGGCCATAATGGCATCGCTGCGCACTCTCGGCAAGGGAGATACCCTTGTCTCGAGGACGATCGAGTCGGTTGAGGACCTTCTTGGGGAGAATACCGGATTCCCGAAGGCCGATGTCATAATCATACGCTTTGCCTCCGGCGAGAAGCTCGTAGTGCGTCCCTCAGGAACGGAGCCGAAGATAAAGTACTATCTCTTCCTCTCGGAGGGAAAGGATGGCAGGGCTGCGCTGGAACAGAGGACAGAAGCGATAAAGTCAGAGTTCATGGCTGCTCTCTGATGGTCCTTTACTGCCTGCGGATGATGGGGGAGGGAGTGTATATCGCAGATCTCCCTCCAATGGAGATGGATGGGATCCGGAGCGTTCCGGATCTCACCGTATTCTCATCAGTCCCCCTCTCTGCGGATGATCTCGATGAAGCCCGGCGCAGCTTCATGTCGATGGCAGGGCGATCTGCTTTGCGCATCGTGCAGGACAGGAGCTACCCACGCCGCCTTGCCGTTTCCTCCATTGCATTCATCATCGTCTATCTCTTCCTTTCCCTGGTGGTCCCGGATCCCATCCCGATGGCCGATGAGATCATCGCAGCAGCAGCTGCTGCGGCAATAGCATGGGTGCTTATGAGGCGTGCGGACAGGGAGTCGTCGCTTCTTTCCGCATTCCTGGAGGTCCTGCAGGAGGCGGCAGCTGAGCCTCATTGCATTGTCTCTCCTAACAATAAATCCCATAACATGGGGTCATAAACGATATAATCGATGGGACTGAGGACGGCATTGTTTCTAAGCCTCGAGCTTCATCAGGAGTCTGTCCCAGTTCCCTTTCAATCCCTATTGGTTGGTTAAGCCTGAGAGCTTCATTCACGCGGGAGATTGGATGAGGGGAACCATCTTTCATTACCCGGGAGGTAAAGCCATGTGCTGTGTAGCTGGCATCGACATCGCAAGCAGGAAGTTCGACTATCGAATCATCGACGCAAAAGGAGCAAGTCTTTCCAAAGGCAGCTGCGAGATGAATCTCGACGGATTCAGCTCTTTCCTCAATGCTGTCCCAGATGACACCGTATTCGTCATGGAATCCACAGGACGCTATCATAAGAATCTCTTCCATTTCCTCATCGGCAAAGGTTTCAGCGTCTGTGTCGAGAATCCTATGATGATCAGGAACTATGTGAAGTCCACGACGCTCCGCAAGACCAAGACGGACAGCGCTGATGCCCTAAGCATTGCAAGGTACGGCCTTGCCAATTACGATAGGCTCCATAAGGAGAAGCGCACCATGGATGACGAGGTCAGGAACATCGCAAGAAGAAGGCAGGAGGTTGCTGAGGACATCGCCAGAGCGAAGACACAGCTCAAGAGCGATCTTGCCCTTGCATGGCCTGAAATCCTAGCAGTGGACGTATTTACATCCTCCATGCTCTCCTTCCTCTCTTCCTTTGCCTCTCCTGACGAGGTCCTTTCAGCTACCGATGAGGAGCTTATTGCAGCTCTTTCCTGCAACAGGGGAAGAGCTATTGAGACATCCACTGAGGATATAAAGGGCTATGCAATTGGAAGCATAGGAGTGCCTGGGTATGCTGACCTCGTGAAGGACAGCGCTGAGAAGATACTGTACCTTGAGAAGAGAGACAAAGCACTCACGAAGGCTCTCATAGAGCATGAGAAGAAAGTACACGAGAAGGAGATGGAGATACTCCAGTCCATCCCTGGAGTCGGCGAGATCACGGCAGCCCATTTCATGGCAGAGGTCGAGGACATCTCCAGGTTCGCAACCTACCAGAAGCTCATTGCCTATATGGGGACCGATCCTTCTATCTATCAGTCCGGAGAAAGCTGCAGCAAAGGGCATATAACCAAGCACGGCAATAGGAGCCTTAGGAAATATACCTATATAATGGCCCAAAGAGCCATCATCCATTCCGCTTTCTTCCGTGCCTATTATGACAAGAAGAGAAGTGAAGGCTTCAGCCATAGGAAGGCGATGGTCGCCGTGATGAACAAGCTCACGAAGATCATCTTCACCCTCCTGACAAGGGGAGAGATGTATAAGGAAGAACTCTGATTCTTGTTTCCTATACTTTCTTATTCTTTATAGTTGACTCCTGAAGTCTCATCCCTGGAGCGCCATTGCTGCCTCCTCCATGGCTGCACGACTATGGAACTTGCCTCTGCGATAGCCTCCGGAACGCTCCCGGTGCCGGATGATGCGGGAAACGATTGGCTTCAGGCCTTCGAAAAGGCTTACAGGTTATATCTGAAGGAGCACAAGCCGGAGCTGCTGAAGGCAGAGAGGCTCCTTCAGCGCGGACGGATCGGGAGCCGTGAGCTTATCCATATGGCTTCCTCCTCCCGCTTCGATCTGGCGGAGCTTGCATTCCTCTTATCCATTTCATCTCGTCACTGAATGCAGGATGCGGCGTATATCATGATATGGGTTATGCCGCAGTTATCTCCGCATATTATGCGATCATGATGCATCCGGCCTTCTTCTCAAGGCCTCTTGCCGTATTCCCGCTTCTTGTCCTGCTCTCCCTTCTCCTCATGGCTTCATCTTCCGATGCGCTTCCTGCCGTGATCGCGGCTCTCATGTTCCATGTATCGCTTGCGGCGGTTCCATGCTCCCTCTTCATGGTCTCAATACCTCCAGAGGATGCAGCAGCGCTCTATGGACGCTGCATCCAGGACAGCTCGATGCGGGAGAACGGATCAGGATACAGGCTGGAGGTATCCATGGTGAGCGATAGGGACGGGAATCTCTTCTCGGCATGCGGCAGCATCTATGTCGTTGCCCCTCCATCGGATCTCTCCTATGGCGATGCCGTGATGGCACGCGGAAGGCTGGATGGCAGCATTTTCATCGCCTCCTCGTCCCTCCTCATCGAACGCGGCAGGCTCTCGGATATCCGGCGGGCGGCTGTCGGATGGGTGAGGGAGAGATTCCGGCCGATGGGAGAAGCAGGGGAGCTCTCGCTCCGGCTGCTTCTCGGCATCGGGGAAAGAAGCGGATTCGCGCTATCCGAGGATGCCCGGCTCTCCGGGCTATCGCATATCCTTGCGCTGTCAGGCATGCATCTCTCGATAATAGCCTCTGTCATTTCCCCTCCGCTTGAAGCCATGCTCGGCAGGAGACGGGCAATGGCCGCTGAATCGGCTGCTCTCTTCCTGTTCTCCTTCCTGGCAGGCTGGAGACCCTCGCTGTCCCGTGCCCTCATCTTCCGTATCCTCATGCGCTGCCGGCTTGGGACAGGGATATCATTCGTGCTTTCGTACATCATCCTGCTTGCCCTCTTCCCGGAGGCCGCCATGGATCTCGGAGGGGCTTACAGCTTCATATCGCTGGGTGGGATATTCATCCTCTCAGGACGGATCGACAGGACTCTGCGCCTTTTCCTCCCGCTTCCACCGGCATTCTCCGCATCCGCAGCCTCATCGATCGCTGCGCTTCTTCTCTCCATTCCCCTTACGCTTGAGGTCTTCGGAAGCTATCAGCTTGGTGCGATCATCACGACTTTCCCCGTATCCGCTGCCATGACGCTCTATATGGTGGTCTCTCTCGCTGTCCTTGCATTCCCGCCGCTGTCAGTCCTGCTTGATCCTCTCTTCTGCGCCGTGAGCTGGATGTTCCGCATGTCCGCTATCTTCCCGGAGCTTCATGGCTATGGAGGCTACATGGCATTCGTCTTCGCTGCTGCCATCCTCATCGCAGCGGGCAGCTTCGCCGGGCGGAGAAGGGAAGGAAAGGTGATGCAGGAATGGGAGAAGGATGTATACTCATAGGGAATCCCTTTGGAGGGGATCGATCATGCTCATGACACGGGACAGGTCATTCTACAGAAGCCTTTTCATGCTTTCCATTCCCATCGCGCTCCAGAATCTCGTGACGTTCTCCGTCAATCTCGCTGACAGCGTGATGGTCGGAGCCCTTGGGGATTCCGCTGTCTCGGGGATGTATATGGGGAACCAGATACAGACCCTTCTGCAGGTATTCAGCGGAGGGATAGAGGGTGCGATCCTCATACTTGCCGCCCAGTACTGGGGCAAAGGGGACACCGCATCGATCAGGAAGATCGCTGCGATAGGAATCAGGTTCTCCATTGCTTTCGCTGCCCTGCTCACCGCCATCTGCGCGATCTTCCCTGAGGAGGTCATCTCTCTATTCACCCATGATTCCGGGACAATCAGCACTGGTGCGGGATACCTTGGCATCGTCTGCTTCTCCTATGTCTTCTTCTGCCTGACGCAGTCCCTGATAGCCGCTATGCGGAGCGTGGAGACAGCGCGCATAGGGCTGGTTGTCTCCCTGTGTTCCCTCATCGTTAACGTGATCCTGAACTATGCGATGATCTACGGGCATTTCGGATTTCCCGCCATGGGGGTGAGGGGAGCTGCCATCGCGACGCTCATCGCACGCATGGTGGAGTCGGCGATCATGCTTGCCTATGTCTTCAGATGCGACAGGAAGCTGTCATTCCGCCCTTCTGACCTGCTCGCGTCTGACCGTGTCCTCCTCAGGGATTTCATACGCTATGGGCTTCCCATCATAGCCGGACAGCTTGTATGGGCTGCCAACATGCTTGCAGGCTCAGCCATCATGGGCAGGCAGACCGATCCTGGAGCTGTCGTTGCGATGAGCATCGCGAATACGGTGAACAATCTCGCCTATGTCGTGATGAACGGCATGTCAGGGGCTGTGGGCATCATAACGGGCAAGACGATAGGAGGCGGCCATGAGGAGAGGATGAAGGAATACGCCAGGACCGTGCAGGTGATATTCCTCCTTCTCGGGCTTGTGACAGGAGCTTCGGTATTCCTGATACGCCGCCCGTTCATATCGCTGTATGCCGTCAGTACGGAAGCTGCTGTCCAGGCAGCAAGGTTCATCACCGTGCTCTCGGTGACGATCATCGGGACGTGCTATCAGGCGGCATCGCTCTTCGGGCTGGTCAAGAGCGGAGGGGACATCTCATTCGTGTTCCGCAATGACTTCATATTCGTCTTCCTCGTCGTGCTTCCATCCGCTGTGATCGCGACGGCTATGCATGCTCCTGCATGGATCGTCTTCGCCTGCCTGAAATGCGATCAGATACTGAAGTGCTTCGTTGCCGTCGTGAAGGTCAACAGCTTCAACTGGATGAAGAACCTGACACGATGAGGCATATAGCAGAGGCTAATCCATCCTGCTATACTCTCTCCGAGAGATTGATGGATATGACATTGGACAATCTGAAGATAGGGGAGTCTGCCCGCATCCTTGCTGTCGGCGGCGATGCGGCGCTCCGCAGGCATTTCCTTGATATGGGGCTGACTCCCGGGTCGGTCGTGGCTCTCGTGAAGAAGGCGCCGATGGGCGATCCTCTCGAGATATGCATCAGAGGGTATGAGCTTACGCTGCGCAGGGAGGATGCCGCACGCATCGGATGCGAGAAGGCCGCACCGGAGAGACGGGAGGCAGATGGTAAGCCGCATCGGATGATAAACCATCCGCAGGTCGGCGAGATAAGCACCCACAAGCATTCAGATAAGCCCCTCATCCCTGAGACACAGCCTATCGTCTTCGCTCTTGCAGGAAACCAGAACTGCGGCAAGACGACCCTCTTCAACCAGCTTACCGGCTCGAACCAGCATGTGGGGAACTTCCCCGGCGTCACGGTCGACAGCAAATCAGGGAGGATACGCGGACATGAGGATGCCTCTGTGGTGGACCTTCCTGGCATATATTCCCTTTCCCCGTATACGAGCGAGGAGATAGTCACCCGTGACTTCATCCTCCGCAGCAAGCCCGACGGGATAATAAACATAGTCGATGCGACGAATATAGAGCGCAATCTGTATCTGACGATGCAGCTTATAGAGCTTGATGTGCCCATAGTCATCGCTCTCAATATGATGGACGAGGTGAGGGAGAACGGCGGCACGATAGATGTCAACCAGCTCGAGGAGAGCCTAGGAGTCGCTGTCGTCCCGATATCCGCAGCGAAGAACGAGGGTGTTGAGGAGCTCATTGCCCATGCCATACATGTCGCCAGGTTCAAGGAATCGCCGGGACTGAGGGATTTCTGCCCTGCGGAGGGGGATGCGAAGGATGTCGCCGTGCACAGATGCCTCCATGCGATAATGCATCTGATCGAGGATCATGCAGCACGTGCGGGCATCCCGGTGCGTTTCGCAGCCGCAAAGCTCGTGGAGGGCGATGAGCCGATAATGAAGGCGCTCGATCTCGATACCAACGAGGCTGAGACACTCGAGCATATCCTCCTGCAGCTTGAGGCCGAGAGCGGGACAGACAGGGATGCTGCACTCGCGGATGCCCGGTTCCGCTTCATCGAGGATGTATGCAGCTCGAGCGTTGTCCGTCCGCATGAGTCAAAGGAGAGGAGGAGGTCGCTGGAGGCCGACAGGATACTCACAGGCCGCTTCACCGCAATCCCTGCCTTCATCCTGATAATGGCTCTTGTATTCTACCTCACGTTCGGACCGGTAGGCACGTTCCTTTCCGATCTGCTTTCCCTTGGCATCGAGAAGCTTACGGCGGCGGTGGATTCTGCCCTTTCGGCATACGGGCTCAATCCCATCATCCATTCGCTCATCATCGATGGTGTGTTCACGGGGGTCGGAAGCGTCCTTTCGTTCCTTCCGATCATCGTCGTGCTCTTCTTCTTCCTCTCGATCCTCGAGGATAGCGGATACATGGCCCGTGTCTCGTTCGTCATGGACAAACTGCTGAGGAAGATAGGCCTTTCCGGGCGCAGCTTCGTTCCGATGCTGATAGGCTTCGGCTGCTCCGTGCCTGCGATAATGGCTACACGCACGCTCTCGTCAGAGCGGGACAGGAAGATGACGATACTCCTTGTGCCTTTCATGTCATGCTCGGCAAAGCTTCCGATCTATGCGATGTTCACCTATGCGTTCTTCCCTGACTGCGGAGCTCTGGTGATGATCCTGCTCTATGTTATAGGCATCGTCATGGGCATCGTGCTCTCCCTGATCCTGAAGTATACCGGATTCAAGGGCAATCCTGTGCCGTTCGTGCTGGAGCTTCCGAACTACAGGATGCCGAGCGTCAGGACCGTCCTCCAGCTCATATGGGACAAGACGAAGGATTTCGTGACGAGGGCATTCACGATAATCTTCGCTGCAACGATCCTGATATGGTTCCTCCAGAGCTTCGATACCCGGCTCAATCCCGTTGCGGATTCCTCCGGAAGCATGCTTGCCGCTATCGGATCGTTCATCGCGCCTCTCTTCCGTCCGCTTGGATTCGCGGACTGGAGGATATCAACGGCCCTTATCACGGGATTCTCCGCGAAGGAGAGCGTCGTGAGCACGCTTACCGTGCTTCTCGGAGGCACCGTCGATGCCCTCGGTACGCTCTTCAGCCCGTTCACTGCGTTCGTATTCCTGATCTTCACCCTTCTCTACACTCCATGCGTTGCCGCCATCGCGACAGTCAGGCGTGAGCTTGGCAGGAGATGGGCCCTGGGTGTTGTTGTCCTGCAGTGCGCTGTTGCCTGGCTTGCGGCCTTCGCTGTCCGCATGGCAGGAATCCTCATGGGATTGGCCTGATGGGAAAAGGGAAGGAGGTTGCCTATCAGGCCTTCTTCCCCCATACTCTCCATATGAGCAGTGCAGGAGATGCAGCCCGTGCGGCTTTTGCGGAAGCCTTCAGAAAGCTGCAGATATCGAATCCGTCGGGAAGGCTGACCGTCAAGGATATAGCAGCGCTTTCAGGCTATGACAGGCATACTTTCTATTACTATTTCAACGGTATCCACGATCTGATGGAGTGGGTGTTCGATGAGGAGGCGTCGGCTGTGCTTTCGCAGTGCGGCGGCGATCCGGACAGGGCAATAGACCATATCGTGGATTACATCGGCAGCAACCGGTCACTCGTGCTGTCCCTCTTCCATTCCTCAAGGTATGACGAGGTCAATGCTTTCCTCACCAGGCGCCTGAGCGCCCTTATATCCGAGTACCTCAGCGGCAGCAGGGATATACCCCAAGCCAGCCAGTCCAGCTTCTCCGTATTCATCGCAGCAGGTTTCCTGGGAGTGCTCTACAGCTGGATAGAGAGCGGCTTCGAGCGCGGCGGTGATTCAGTGGCAGGAGATCTCCATGCGATCATAGGCAGCTGCCTGAAAGGCCTGCGCGGGTAAGGCAGCAGTGGCATCCATCTGGTGTTCCGCCTATCCTCTTGCCGCGGGTATCCGCTGGCAGGAGGTGCGGAGGGAGGAAGATGGAGGCGGGAAGCCCTGTCAGGCTTTCCCCAGCGGAAGGATCTTCTTCCTGTATACGTATATGTAGAAGACGATCGAGAGTGTCAGGCCGACTCCTTCTGCTGCGGTGAATGCGAACCATACATTGTTCAGGACTCCCGTGGAGGCAAGAAGCGCAGCGACCGGGAGCAGGACGGCAAGCTGACGGACTATCGAGACGACCATCGCAGCGTATCCGACTCCTGTAGCCTGGAATGCGGAAGTGAGGCTTATGGCGATGGCTGCGGGTATGAAGCAGAGGGATATGATCCTGAGCGCAGGGCGGCCTATCGAGAGCATCTCGCTGGAAGCAGCGAAGAAGCCTAGGAGCACATCGGGGAATATCTGGAAGATCGCCAGTCCCAGTGCCATGATGCAGACGGCTATGGTCCCTCCTACCTTGAGCGTATGCGTCATCCTCTTCCTGTTCCTCGCTCCGTAGTTGAATGCTACGATCGGTATCATTCCGGCCTGCAGCCCGAATACCGGCATGAAGACGAATGACTGGAGCTTGAAATAAACACCGAGGACGGATACCGCAGTCGCGCTGAAGGCTATCAGGATCGAGTTCAGAGCGCTTACCATGACAGTGCTTACGCTGTTCATTATGATCGTAGGTACGCCGACTGCGTAGATCTCCCTTATTATCCTGCCGGATGGCCTGAAGCGCCTGGGTGAGAAATGCAGCGTTACGTACTTGTTCTTCCTGACGAAATAGAGGGCGGCGAACATCGATACGACCTGTCCGATGACAGTCGCGATCGCAGCGCCTTTCACTCCCATCCCGAATCCGAAGATGAATACAGGATCGAGTATTATGTTGGTTATGGCTCCCAGGGACTGGGTTATCATCGGATGGATGGAATCCCCGGTCGCCTGCATTATGCGTTCCGCGGTTATATCTATGAAGATCCCGAACGAGAATACGAGGCATATCCTCGCATAGTCCACGGAGAGGGAGAGGAGCTCTGGATCATCGGTGAAGATCGAAAGGAACGGCTTGGTGCCGAAAAGCCCGAAGAGAGCGAATGCCGCCCATGTGACGAGAGCCAGGAAGATCCCGTTGTCAGCCGAGTCCTCCGCTTCCTTCTGCCTCTTCTCGCCGAGCTTCCTTGCCAGATATGAATTGACGCCGACTGCCGTGCCTATGCCGAATGCTATCATCAGGTTCTGCAGCGGGAATGCAAGCGAGACTGCTGTCAGGGAGGCTTCCGAGACACGTGCGACGAATATGCTGTCAACGACGTTGTAGAGGGCCTGGATGAGCATCGAAAGCATCAGGGGAAGGGACAGCTTCATTATGAGCTTAGGGATAGGCTCGTATCCCATTATGTTCTCTTTGACTTCTGTTTCCATGGTTATGGGAGTATAGGAAAAAGGGATTTTAAGTCAATCGACATGGTTCGCCTGCTTCTTTCCAGTGGGTGTGGCATCCTTTTCCTATGGAACGCCAGCACTCATCTTCATTGCCATCCTCCCGCTCTATGGAGCTTCATGCGGGCGCATTCCCCTTCTTCTATGATGCCGGGAGCGGAGGGCTTTCCCGGGAATCGGGCTCCTGCCGATCAGGCAGCCGGAGCCTGTGTCCTCGTCTGAGGCATAGGCAGCCGCAGTATGCTCCCTATTTGCTTTCCCGCTTCTCATAGGCATATCCTTCGGATGGCATCCTGCTGCAGGGGTTGCGGCCATGCAAGCCTGTGGAGGCTCTTTCAGAAGAGTAGCCGTGATTCTTGCCATTGCATGGAGATAAACTGTAGAATCGGGCGTGTGGAGGGTGCGATGATAGTATCCAAGTTCGGTGGCAGCAGCGTTGCTGATGCAGATCAGATAAAGAAGGTCAAGGCGATCCTTGAGAACGATGATAGGCGCCGTATTGCTGTCGTATCGGCTCCTGGCAAGCGGACCAGGGAAGATGAGAAGATCACGGATCTGCTCTATAAATGCAACAAGCTCGTGCAGAACGGGCAGACATGCCGCCCGGTATTCAATGAGATATCCAAGCGCTTCATACAGATCGCGCAGAAGCTGAAGATAGATGATGCAAGGCTCTCTGAGAGGCTCGATGACATAAGATGCATGATAGATGCCGGACGTGGTGCCGATTATGCTGCATCCCGCGGTGAATACCTCTCCGCACTCGTGATCAGCGAGTATCTCGGCTGGGAATTCCTCGATGCGGAGGAGGCTATAGTCATAAACCAGGATTCGACCGTGAATGAGAGCACGTATGAGCGCCTGAAGGAGAAGCTCGATCCGGAGAAGCGCTATGTGATCCCGGGCTTCTACGGTGAGACGGAGCAGGGCGTCCTGAAGACATTCACCCGTGGCGGCTCGGATATAACGGGCTCGATCGTGGCAAGGGCTGTCGGTGCTGAGCTTTATGAGAACTGGACTGATGTATCGGGCATCTACCGGGCGGATCCCCGTATCGTGGAGAACGCGGAGGTGATTCCGGTGATCTCATACAAGGAAGTGCGGGAGCTTTCCGATGTCGGGGCATCCGTATTCCACGAGGAAGCGATCGCTCCGATATACAGCGCAGGAATACCTATCAATGTAAGGAATACGAACAGGCCTGAGGATCCAGGCACCATGATAGTCAGGGAAGAGGAAAGCACATGGCCCATCGGGGTATCTGCGCGCGGCGGGCTCTCCAGGATAAGGCTCAGGAAGCTGATGTTCTTCAAGAAGTACGGGATGCGCCATGCCCTGCTGACGATGCTCCATATATTCGGGATCCGGCCATGCTATTCGCTTTTCGGCATAGACAGCATCGTCTGGTTCTTCGATTCCAGGATGGCAAGCGAGAGCGTGTGCCAGGCAATGTGCGACAGGCTTTCGAAGGAGTTCGGGCTCGATGCGATCTCTGTCGACCATGGCCACGCGATACTCGGGGTGGTCGGCGGCAACATCGAGGGATCGGGAGCATATCTGAAGGTCCTGGAAGGACTGCGGGAGAAGGGCGTGGAGACGACCTTCGTCAACTGCGGCTCTTCCGAGGCTTCGATGCTCATCGGGATAAAGGAAGAGCAGACGGCAGAAGCCGTGAAAGCAGCATACAGCAGTCTTTTCTGAGGAGGAAGATATGATTGATAAGCGTCCTGATGATATGAAGAGGATCGAGACAGAGGCACAGGCAGCAGCCTTCATCGAGAAGGAAGTGGCGGCAGTGAAGGCACAGGTAGGGGATGGCAAGGTCCTCCTTGCGCTCTCCGGCGGTGTTGATTCATCCGTTGTGGCAGCCCTTCTGATAAAGGCAATAGGGAAGAACCTTGTATGCGTGCATGTGAACCATGGGCTTCTCAGGAAGGGCGAGCCTGAGCAGGTGGTGAAGGTGTTCAGACATGAGATGGATGCCAATCTCATCTATGTGGATGCCGTTGACCGCTTCCTCGATAAGCTTGCAGGGGTCGAGGATCCCGAGGAGAAGAGGAAGGTGATAGGCGCTGAGTTCATCCGCGTCTTCGAGGAGGAGGCCAGGAAGCTCGATGGCATCGGGTTCCTTGCCCAGGGCACGATCTATCCGGATATCATCGAGAGCAAGGGAGTCAAGGCACATCACAATGTAGGAGGACTCCCGGAGGATCTGAGGTTCGAGCTTGTAGAGCCACTGAAGTTCCTCTATAAGGATGAGGTAAGGGTTGTGGGCAAGGCTCTTGGACTGCCGGACAGCATGGTCTACAGGCAGCCGTTCCCCGGGCCAGGCCTTGGTGTCAGATGCCTTGGCGCCATCACGCGCGACAGGCTTGAATGCGTGCGCGAGTCTGATGCGATCCTCAGGGAGGAATTCGCCGCCAATGGCCTTGAGGGGAAGGTATGGCAGTACTTCACTATCGTCCCCGATTTCCGCTCCACAGGCATCAGGGACGGGCAGAGATCATTCGAGTATCCTGTCATCATCCGCGCAGTCAACACGAAGGATGCGATGACAGCCACGGTCGAGGATATCCCGTTCTCCCTTCTCAGCCACATCACCGACAGGATCCTTAAGGAAGTCAAGGGAGTGAACAGGGTCTGCTACGATATGACTCCGAAGCCGGTCGGGACGATTGAATGGGAATGATTTAAATTTATATATAATAAGAAAATCGTTGTAAAACAAGTACTTGTTTTATGACGATTTTCCGATTTATGTCAGTTATCACTATTATTTCAGATTTTTCCTGCCAAATTCCTACCAGCTGAAAACCTTTAAAACTGGTATACGTATTATCTGTATTATCTCTACCACTATTGTAATTTTATTTACTGTAACAAGATGGATTATGGCTTCCCAATTGTTTCTTTTATTTGTTCCTCCAGTCTTTGAGCCAGCTCATCATATGTAGTCCAAATGATCATGCTTTTTTGTCTGTAATCAAAATGAGGAATGGTTTGAGGATCGTCAAACTCCTTTTTCCTTATGCATCTGATAACAGGTTTTCCCTTTCCATCTGCTAAGCCTGCTTCGTATATCGCTCCTTCATTTTTATAGGTTAGATCTTGGACAAGGAAAGAACTTTCCATTATTTGATTCTCAATCTCCAATGGGATGTAGTTGTTGTGTTTCTTTTCATCAATTACAATTGGAATATAGCCCGCTCTTTTTATTCCTTCTTTGAATGCTGATCGAATTTGCATGAGGTCATCATCAGGCATCCCAATGTGCGGGGTAGCGGAGAAGCTCATCGCAATGAATGCGGTTTTTAGAGTATGTGATGGTATTGCTTTTTTTGCAAAGTCCTTCCCTGCTGATGTGATAATAAATTCTTTGTTATTGTTGTCAATTGGTTTTAGATATCCTTCAGCAACAAGTGTTTTCAGTGTTGAATAAGTTTGAGAAATATCTTCGCAGTAAAATATATTGCGATATTTACTTGGATCTGAAATATTCAAATTTAGGCCAGTTTGGAGGGATTCTAGATTATGGAGAATTTTACTCGTTTGCTCTTCAAGTATAAGAGGAAATTTTGATAGTTCCTTTGATAAATTGATAGCGTTTGAATCATTTCTATCAATGGTAAATGATATCAAAATTGGTGGGTTAAAATCGTATAGGCTAAGTTTCGCATTTTTTCTTTCATTATATGCTTTGCTTATTTCTGTTCTATGCTCAATCAAATAATCTGAAATAGCAAATAGTGTGTACATATTCTTGTAGATAAGCTGACTCAGATTGCCTGATAGCTTGATAATACCATTCATAAGGTTGTCTCTTGGGGCTAACACATGAATTCCGTTGAAAGTCATTAGATCATATGATTCAAGTGAAGATGATAATGGATTATAAAAATAGTTTTCTACGTACATAATTTATATTCCCTCCTTCATGAAGTGAAGTTTTAGGAGATGCATGCCATTGTGAAGATTCTGCCAAAAGAAGTCAGTTCCAACCTAAATTTATTTTCCCTCATGCTGTTTTTAACATTCATAAACATCTGTTGGAAAGCTGGGTTTTCTCGAACTCTTTTGTACTCATCTTCAAAACATATGACCTTGCTATTTAATTTTGCTAATTTAAGACGTTCCAGATTGTCTATAACAGACTCTAGTGAATATGCATTGGTTTCCACTTTGTATTCTCTTAACCGGTCACAATCTGAGTAATAACCAGGAATAGGTGAGATTGAATTTGTTGAAATGACATCTACAGATATTATTGGCAAAGCTATATATGACTTTGCGAGAAGCTTAAGCAACCTAGCATCTTGTGTGTTGAGCTGTGAAATGATACTAGCAAAAGCAGGGTGTAGTCCGTATGCCCTAGAGTCAAAACTATTCGATATTAAGTTTGCAAACATTTCGACAAGGTCGTCTTTGTCTAGGTCAAATTTCATCTGATCAATAGCCGGTCCTACAATTGAAAGATCTGGATCTTTTCGATTTTCTTCCGGAATCTCTTCAATTTTAGTAATAATTCGTTCCTTTGCTGCTTTGCTTTTTTGTTCAAATCGCTCTCCACACTTTTTAATCCAGTCATCTAGTGGGTTACAAATGAATGTCTCTACTGCAGTTCCTAAGGTTTGTCCAAACCTTTCTGCAGATGGCCCTAAAACCTTTACAGCTAACTCTCCTAACGCTGTTTTATCTGCCAATACAATACTCCTTTTGATTCCATTTACTCTTCAAAGCCGAAATTATCAACTCCTTGTGTTGTGCAGTTCTCTTCGATGATTCGTTTTATAGCAATTGGTGCAGTATTCTTCTTGAATGCCGCACCTCCAAGGTATAAAATCCGCATTCTGATAAATTATATACAGATATCCTTGAAGTTATTACATTATACTTCAATAAAGCATTCGCATCTCTGAAAAGCTTTGGATATTCAATGTATGTTTCCTGGTCTATAGATCATCTCATAGAATGCTATCTCGGGTGTAAGATGACGAATTCCTTCCTGTTCCATTCCGAGGTGTCTGTATTTATCGGCTTTGAGGGTCTCGTCGGTTTCCAAAACTACAGGAAGTCTTTTCTCATCTGCTAATCGGAAAACATCTTCCATAGCCTTCCGCATATAT
>CALXYI010000036.1 GCA_944392935.1 uncultured Spirochaetaceae bacterium | reverse complement strand
CTCCAGATCCGCATCGGAGGAGAGTGCCCCCGCCCCGATATCCATCATGATCATCTCTGCGGGATTGGCCCTACGCATGCGCTTGCAGAGAATATCCTTCCCTCCCTGGGATACCCTTATCTCAGCTCCCTCCACGACAGCAGAGACGCGGAGCGACAGCGTGAAGCCATCGCCGGAGACGATCCTCTGCGGAATGGCATGCCCGATGCCACGGCGGCAACGAACGGCGATCTCCCTGTCGCTGACGAGCTTTCCTGAAAGATACCTCGCAACAGAGGATGCAAGCTGCTCCGACTCAAGCGAGACGAAGTCGGCAAGGTCGTGGACATGGAGTACGTTCCCCGATGAGAAGACCCCGGGGGGCGATGTCATCATGTGCTCATCGACAACGGCTCCATAGGTGCGCGGATCGATCACGATCCCAGCATCCTTGAGAAGGCCGTTGTCAGGCCTCAGCCCGACGGAGAGGATGAGCGTATCGCATGGATGGAACCTCTGCGTGCCCTCGATCGGCGTGCAATGCTCATCGACCTCGCTCACGGTGACGCCCTCGAGGCGCGAATTGCCATGGATATCCGTGACCGTATGCCTCAGATAAAGCGGTATGCCATAATCCTCAAGGCACTGCACGATGTTCCGCTCAAGCCCATTGGGATGGTCCTGCATCTCGAAGACTGCGCTGACATGAGCGCCCTCCAGCGTCAAGCGCCGCGCCATTATCAGCCCGATATCCCCGCTTCCGAGTATGACGGCCTCATGGCCCGGCATCCTGTTGTAGATGTTCATGTAAGCCTGCGCGCTTCCTGCAGTGAAGACGCCGCTCGGACGTTCTCCTGGTATCATGATGGAGCCTCTGGATCGCTCCTTGCAGCCCATGGCAAGCACAACGGCGCGTGCGGAGTAGCGGAGGATCCCCTCTGGAGTAACAGCCTCGACCTTCCTGTCAGGCGTCAGCGAGACGACTGTGGCATCCGTATGGTATTCGATGCCGCGCTTCTCTATCTCCTGGATGAAGATATCCGCGTACTCAGGACCTGAAAGGCTTCTTCCGAAGCGCTGGAGCCCGAAACCATCATGTATGCACTGCCTGAGTATTCCCCCGAGCTGGCTCTCGCGCTCGAGGATGACTGAATCATGGACACCCAGCCTGTGGAGCTCTGCAGCGGCAGCAAGCCCCGCGGGTCCTCCGCCGATGATGACGACATCCCTCTCCTCGAACACCTCACGCCTCCCTCATCCTGCCGGAAAGGACCCAGGATGAGCTTCTCATGTAGCGCACATCCTCCGGCTTGATCCCCAGCTCCTTCTCAAGGAGCCTCTCTATCTTCATCTGGCAGAATCCTGCCTGGCATCCGCCCATCATCGCCCGCGTGCGGTATTTGATCCCCGTCATGGTGTGGACTCCCAGCGGATTGTGGATCGCCCTGACGATCTCGGCCTCCGTCACCTTCTCGCAGGAGCATACCAATGAACCATAACGCGGATCTGATGCCACTGCCGCAGCTCTCTCCTCCTCGCTCATATCCGAAAATCGCCTTGCGCTTGGATGGATCGGATCGAAGTCCTTCCTCTCCCTAAGGTCAGCACGCTCCTTCATCAGCGATATCGCATACCTCGCGATCGGCACGGCTGCCGTGAGGCCGGGGGATTCGATGCCTATGAGGTTGACCGCGCATGGTGCGATATCATCGCGCACCTCTATCCTGAAATCCTGTATGACGCCCTTGTCATCGACCCATTTCGCGAGGATCCCCGAGAAGGTCCTTATGACATCCTTCTTCTCGATATGCGGCCAAAGCGTGGATGCGCTCTCGCGAAGATACTCCATCCGGTCTGCGGGGACGCCATAGTATCCGAAGTCGTCGGTATCGACTGCATCCGGGCCTACCGTCACATTGCCATCCACGGTGGGAGTGACATGGATGCCCATGTACGTATTGGATGGCACAGGATATACAGGCATAGGCAGAAGCAGACCCAGGCGCTTGTCCAGGACAAGGTAGTTGCCCTTGCTTCCTATGACCCTGCAGCCGGCGATGCCGAGCATATCGGATATATCCTTGGCACCCTTCCCTGCAGCGTTGAATATCCACTTAACGGAGAAGTCATCATCCCCGGCATGGATGATGTAGCGACCATCCCTTCTCTCTATCGATTCCGCCTTGTGGGAGAGGAAGTACCTTGCGCCATTCATGGCGGCATTCTCAGCCAGGTTTATCGTGAAGAGGAACGGGTCCATGATTCCCGAATTCCTCGAGAGCATTGCAAAGCCGCCATTGACTGCAGGGACAAGCTCATGGAGACGATCGCCGTCTATCAGCTCAAGGCCCGTGGCGCCATTGTCGAATCCCTGCGCCATCGTCTTCTCAAGCTGCCTGAGATCCTCATCGGTGTTGCCAACAAGGACCTTCCCGCAGCGTATGAACCTGAATCCAAGCTCTCTGGAGAGGTCATCCATCATGCGGTTGCCCTCAACGCAGAGGCGTGCTTTGAGCGAACCCCTGTCATAGGCGAATCCACCGTGGACCACAGCGGAGTTCCTGCCGCTGGCCTCGCAGACGACATCGGGATTCTCCTCCAGCACGGCGATGGAGAGGTCGTAGCGCGACAGCTCCCTGGCGATTGCACTTCCGACTACGCCTCCTCCGATGATGGCGGCATCAAAACAATGGAGCATATGGCCTCCTGGATCGCATTCCAAGCATCAGTGTAAACAACAGCTGGAGAAAAACAAATCCAATTTCCCAAAGCAGCCGGAAGAGATGATATATACTTCTTCCATGACGATCGTCAAAGCCCTCTCAGGGAATGAGGAAAGGATAATGGAGATCATAGAGGAAGCCAGGAGCTTCCAATTCAGCTATGGAAACAGGCAATGGGCTGGCGGCTATCCTTCCAGAGCGCTGATCGAAGGGGATATCGAGGCTGGAATCGGCTACGTCATCCGCCACAGCGGAATGATCATCGGCTACATGGCAATCGTCACGCATGATGATTCATACGACCATCTTCAAGGAATATGGCTCACCGATGGTCCATACATCGCCATACACCGACTGGCGCTTTGCAATGAATGGCGCGGCAAAGGCCTCTTCGGCTCCATCATAGCTGAAGCGGAATCGATCGGAAGGCAGATGGGAGCGATATCCCTCCGCATCGATACGGACGACTGCAACCCGATAATGAAGCATCTGCTTGGGAAGCTCGGCTTCATCCATACGGGATACGTCCTATTCGAAGGCAGTCCAAAGCCCGCCTATGAGCGTCCATTTCCTGAATCCGATGGAGCTGAAATCCAATCCGAAATCCACCGGAATGGATTACAATCCTGATGCGGCGATGCATTCGATCCGCATAGGAAGAAGGGGCGCATGGAAATCATAAGGATACAGGATGGAAGCTGGAGGATCGAAGACGAAGGCGTGAGGTTCTTCCTCCTCGAAGGGGATGAGAATGCCCTTCTCATCGACAGCGGCATGACAGTACGCAATGCCAAGGAAATCGCAGAGGATCTCACATCCCTGCCTGTATCCCTAGTGAACACGCATGCGGATCCCGACCACATCGGCAGCAACGAGGAATTCGATAGCTTCCTCATGCACCCCGCCGAGACGGTCAACTACTGCAATGTGCAGCAGCGGAAAGGAAGGTTCGTTCCCGTCGAGGAGGGAGAGATCATCGATCTTGGGAACCGCAAGCTGAGGATCATATCCACGCCAGGACATACGCCCGGAAGCATCGCGATCCTCGATGAGGAAAACCGAGTGCTCATCCCTGGGGACTCCATACAGGATGGAGGCATCTTCATGTTCGGCATCATGCGAGAATTCCAGGCGTATATCGAAAGCCTGCGGAAGCTCGAGGGAATGTCGCATCTCTTCGATTCCATCTGGCCTTCCCATGGATCGTTGCCATTGGATCCTGCCATCATCCCGCAGCTCATCGACGGCGCTGAACGCTGCTTGAACGGAGAGCTCCCGACAAAGCCGGCAAGCTTCATGGGGCAGGAGATCAGGATCGCGGATGCAGGCGTCGCCCGCTTCCTGATAAGCTAGCGGCAGAAGGAAGCAGAAAGGTGACGCCCCCCATCCTTGAGAAGCATGCGCTTCGCTATGCCCCCTTCATTCGAGAAGTGCCTTCAGAGGGAAATCATCCAAAAGCCTTTCTGCTTCTTCGATTGGCACAATCGATGATGGATCGATGGCTTCCGGACCAGCGAATGTGCAGTCGGAGATGATGAAGGTCGCCTTGTCCGCCTCATCCTCCCGTCCCGACCATGCGATGAAGCCTGAAGGCGCGACATGCTCTCCGAAAGTGCAGGATATGAATGCGGCCTTCCCCTCATCCCGCCATGGGCGCATGAGATGGACGGATCCACTGCCCGCACCGGATGCGGAGAAACGGCAGGAGACGAAGGCAAATCCGAACCAGTCCTTCTTTCCGGATGGGGCTGCGACATACCCCGGTTCGCAGCTTATGATATCGCAGTCGATGAAGAGCGCATCACCGGAACCGAAGATGAAATCGACGCCGCCTTCGATGGTGCAGCCCCTGAATGACGATGCTGTCCGCCTTCGCGGCAGGAGGTGCCTTGGACCGTAGAATCCTCCCTTCTCCCTCTCTGCATCGGGAAGCGGAGCAAGGAAGAGCGTATCCTGGTGCCCCCTGATGCGGACATCCTCCAGCTCTGCCGTGTCGGCATCCAGATAGAGCGCGATGCCCTGCCCTGCCATAGCGCCAGGACCTGCTCCATTCTCGATCGTCAGGTTCTCCAAACGAAGGAAGCTGCCGCTGAAGAATGCCGTGTATGACCTGAAGGTGCCGCGTCTACGACCATCATCGAGGATCTGCCGAGCACTATCTGACCATGTGATGACAACATCCCCAATCCCCTTCAATGCCAGTGAGCGCTTATCCGAGAATAACTTCTCCCTGTATATCCCCTCTGAGATGGCTATCTCGGCCTCAACGTCATAGGGGACTGAATCCAATGCTTCCTGTATGGTGGAATAGTCCTCCCCATTGCGTCCTACTGAAATCCTGAGCATGCTGTCCCTCCCTGCTCGATTATACCGCAAAGGCAACAGCATCCCACCCATTCATGCGAAGCCGCCTGCTATGAAGCTCATCGGCATCTGTATGATCAAACGCCTCAAGATCATCCACGACCCATTGATCTTTATAGAAAACAGGGCTTTTTTATAAACGTTTGCGGAATCTTTATAGAAAAACGTCGTTTCATATAACGATCAATGTTCGACTTTCAATGAATCGGTATCCGAGTCTGTGAGTATTCTCATCATGCTTACATTCACATAATAGCTGTCTCGGCCAATGCGAACCTTCTCAAGAAGATTATCCGCAGCAAGGATGTCCAGGTATTTCCGTGCAGTAAGATATGAAACACCAAGCCGCTCCTTGAGGATCACTATTCTTGTATACGGATACGAGAACAGGACATTTATCAGATCCTGGCTGTAGAACGACGGATGGCTATCCCTTATCCTATGCTTATACTCGGCCATCATATTCCGCAGAGAAGTCACTATCTCGCTTGTCAGCCTGGAGGTTCGGATAACACCTTCCAGCATGAAAAGCACATATTCCTCCCACTGCTCTGGATCGCCGAAATCCCGGGCTGCCTGGAGATATCCATAATACAGTCCCTTATTGATGTTGATGTATCTGGATAAATACAGAACAGGATAATTCAGCAATCCCTCATGCAGCAGATAAAGGATGTTCAATATCCTACCCGTCCTTCCATTGCCATCATAGAATGGATGGATGCTTTCGAATTGGTAATGCAATATCGCCATCTTGACCAATGGATCTGCCGCCCAGGCTGAATCATCGTTGAAGTACAATAGAAAGTTGTCCATCAGCTCCGGCAGCTCATTCGGCATTGGCGGCTCATATACGATTTCCTTTGTCTGGTCATTCACCAGAGCAGTGTCAGGAAGCTTACGCATTCCCGCGTTATTGCACTCTATAGCAGCCTGGATTTCTTCAATGCAGCCAAGCGAAAGAATCTTCTTTTGGCTGTATATTCGATAGCCCTTCATTATCGCATCAACATAATGAAGGACTTCCTTTGCTGCCGGCTTGATCTCCGGAAATTCCGGATTGGCTATAGCTGTGTAGATATCCGCATACGTCGTGATTATATTCTCTATCTCAGAGCTATCCTTGGCTTCCTGAAGCGCAAGCGTATGCACAAGCATAGCCTGGTTCGGGATGGAATCGCAGATGCCCTTGAGAAGAGCCAGCTCCCTATGGGCGGCAATCAGCTTCTTTAAAATCCTTGTTGTTTCGAAATCGTACGATACAGGCAACTTATCCATAGCAAACCCTCCCAATCAGTATACCACCGAAAGCCCTACGAAGCAACATCATTTATAAATTCAGCTATATTTTTATAAATATTATTTAATATCTAATCACACAAACCACTCAACACCCAAATCAAATTCCAAATCGTCATTACCCGTGTTATCCTCTGCAATAAGAGGATTGATGGTCAAACGCAACTGGACAGAAGAGGAAGCTACACTGGCACTTTGCCTTTACTATGCATTACCCACCTCGAAGCACGATAAAGCCACAAAAGAGGTACAGGAGTTAGCTTCGCTGCTTGATAGAAGCGTTGGTTCTGTT